>DAIDKD010000041.1 GCA_027451065.1 Bacillaceae bacterium
CAGTGTGTACATCTCGGTGGAGTCTTAATGAATACGATAATGTCCTAAATACTTTTCATTCGGTACACTTATGATTGAAATGTAGCCAAAATAGTTCTTTCATACATTACTGATTTAAACAAAGGGACTGTCTAGCAAGTCCCTTTTCGATTACAACACACGTCAATTTTTAACCTAGCTAGCTTTCTCTTGTAAAACATCCATTCCAATTTTCTTTTCGGATTCGTCAATAATAATTGCGCATATTGTATCACCACATACATTTATTGCTGTTCGAAGCATATTAAGTGGACGGTCGATACCGATAATTAGTGCAATCCCACTCACTGGAAGACCGACTTGTTGAAGTACCATGGAAAGCATAACAATACCTGCTCCTGGAACACCTGCAGTACCGACACTTGCAAGGACAGCTGTTAAAACAACCATTAGTAGCTGGTTAATTGTTAAATCGATGCCATACGCTTGGGCAATGAAAATAGTAGCAACACCCTGCATAATGGCAGTTCCATCCATGTTAATAGTGGCACCCAATGGTTGAACAAAGGAGCTGACCGATTTTGAAACACCTAGATTTTCTTGTGCTGTTTTCATTGCTATAGGTAATGTTGCATTACTGCTTGATGTACTGAAAGCAACGAGCATAGCTGGAAAGAATTTTTTAAAAAACAAAATAGGACTATATTTCCCTAATACTTTTAGGGCAAAACTGTATACAATTATTAAATGAAGAAATAACGCTAATGTTACCGTTAGCATATATAAAGCCATAGCTTGCATTGCCGCAAGACCTTGCTGACCAATTGCGGAAGCTAACAATGCAAAAGTACCAAAAGGAGCTACATGCATGGTAAGTGTTATAAGATACATCAATATATTGTTGATTTCTTCTAAAAGGCGTGTTGTTCTTTTGGATTGCTCTTTTAGCGCCGCAAGGGCCACTCCGAAGAAAAACGCGAAGAAAATCACTTGAAGCATATTTCCTTCTGCCATTGCCGAAATGGGGTTTGTCGGAATAATACCAACCATAGTATCTACAAAACTAGGAGCTTCTGTTACTCCATCAAAAGCTTGATTCGAGAGATTGAAGTTACCAACTGCTCCTGGTCTTATGAATAAAGCGAGGGCCATCGCAAGTATAATTGCCACTGCTGTCGTAATAAGGAAAAACGATACAGTTCTCCCACCAATTCTACCTACCTTCTTAACGTCACCTAGACTAGCAACACCGAGAGCGATGGAACAGAAAACAATAGGAACGACTAGCATTTGAATGAGATTTAGAAAAATACTACCTACGGGAACAAAAAGAAGTGTGTCTAATAATTCAAATGTTTCAGGAAGAAATAGATTGAGAATGACCCCAATGGAGGCTCCTAAAATAAGGGCAATAATAATTTTTCGTGTTAGTTTCATAAAAACCTACCTTTCTTTCGTTGGTTCGAATTAGAAAATTCCAACATTTTTATTATATATTAACAAGAAGACTTTATAAATTCAAATTAATATATGTGAACGCAATCTTAATTTATGGTTTGTATACAAATACCAAAAGAATGCTCATATGATATGACCAAATAGATATGAGTAGCAGAATGAATAGGAAGGAGAGGGGAAAAATAGGTTCTGTACTCATTGCCTTGGGAGTTTTTACAACTACTTTTTTGAGATTTGGTTTTTCTATCAAGAAAAATTCAAGCACAATCAAAAGAAAACGACTCGATGTTTTTTCCCCTAAAAAATATTGAAAGAAGTGTGTTAATTGGTGGTGATTAGGAGCAAGTTAATTAATAAGATATCCATTGGGTTCACCGCCTTCCTAATTACTAGGAAGGCATGATCACTCCACGCATGCAATGTTACTAAACTACTATGTAAAATATTTATCCGCTGCTTCTACTTCAAATAATCCACTTTCTCGTAAAAATTGTGAAATCAAATGAACGTGAGCACCGCCAATTATTAAAAGTGTACGATCTGAAGGTGCAGTAGTTATATTGGCTAGATTAGAATAAATAATTAAATTTCGTTGGTACCACCATCTAACCCAATCAATACCGACATATTCTTCTTCCTTTCCGATGCGTGCAATTGCCATATATATTTCATGTCCCTTTTTTATAAATTCTTCATTATTTATCTGGCAAATAATTTGATAAATACTTTTTTCAACTGTATTTAATTGGTTTATTGAAAGAGATTTATTGTGAAGATACTGATAGAAATCTGGCTGCTCATTTTTTGCCCATTCATATACTTCTCCTAACCCTCTGTTTCCAACTGATTCCATCCAATCAACAGCATAAACTCTTTTATGTTTTAGCTCAGAAGCAAGTTTGAAGCCAAATTGATGAACCTCATCTTCTTTTAATATCATTTCACCGTTTAAATATTGTTGATATTCTTGGTTTAATAACAGTTCTTTTCCTTTTACTACCTCTAATGCTATTTTTGTAGGATTGAAAGCTTTGAGTTTGTCCACTACTTCTTGTATCTCTTCTTGTTTTTTGGGCTGTAACAGATCATCAACTTCATAACGATGTAAATCTGGAGTATATCTCATATGGAAGGTACCTAGTATCATTACTGTTGGTTTGTTCACAAAAAATCCTCCTTTCAACTGTCTTTAGAATATCAAGAATATAGTAATTATCAAGGATAATGGCTTGTAGTGGTGTAGCCAGAGGAATAGGATCAACCAATGACGAAACCAATGAATTTGTAACTAAATGGCAAGGGCCGCACAACTTTAGCTGGATATACCACTAATGAGTATGTCATTTTTCTTATCACCAAAAATAAAGTATAGTAAAAATAAATCATGGGAGGAATCATAATGGGAAAAGTAGAGTCAAAGAAATTTCAAACTGTAAATGGAGAAAATTTTGTGATCCGAACAGCTTTACCAGAAGATGCAGATAGAGTGATAACATTTAGTAAAGCTGTTTTCGCAGAAGCTCCTTATCTATTAACTACTGAATCTGAATTTCAGGTAATACGTGAACAAGAACAACTTTTTTTGCAAGATTTGTATAATCATGAAGGGAAATTGGCTCTCGTAGTTGAATGTGGCAAAGAAATAATAGGATTTTTAAATTTTCAAAATGGAAACAAGCAGCGAACAAAGCATGAAGGTTCTTTTGGTATGAGTGTAAAAAAGGAATTTAGAAATCAAGGGATTGGCAGATTCTTATTAAGCTCTCTTTTAGAGTGGGCTGAAGGTAACACTTTGATTGAAAAAATCAGCCTTGAGGTTTTTGAAGATAATACGAGTGCAATAAGCCTGTACAAAAGTTTTGGGTTTATCGAAGAAGGGGTCAAAAGAAAAGCGATAAAGAAATCAGATGGTAGTTATCATGATTTACTGTTAATGGCATTATGGATATAGATTAAATGAAAAACTACTATAGAAATGGAGTTGAGGATTTATGAATATCCTTCTAAGCATGTTCTATCATAAACAAGGCTGGAATAACATTTTAGAGAAGGTACTAGAGAAGAAAAAAGTTGCTATCTTGGCATTTACTGCACCAGAAGAATTTGAAAGAAGTAAAGATGATTGGGAAAAGCTTAGTGGTAAGGAAGGTAAGTTTTCAAGAGAGATTATTTTAGCATTTGAAAGCTTTGGTGTATCTGTAGATGATATGGTATGGCTGAATTATTTTGACGATACACTGCCAAATCTTGTGAAGAAGCTAGAGGAATCGCAAGTTTTATTTATTCCAGGTGGAGCTCCTGATGAGGCGTATAACCGAATTGTAAATCAAGGCTTATTAGACATACTGAAAAAATATGAAGGAACAATAATAGGTTTTAGTGCGGGGGCAATGTTACAGATAGATGAGTTTCATATTACTCCCGACGACCACTATCCTGAGTATTGTTATCATGAAGGATTGGGGTATATAACAGATTTTGATGTAGAAGTACATTTTGAAAATGAAGCCATCCAACGAAGTGCAATCGAACGTGTTCTTAGAGAAACGAATAAGTCTGTTTACGCCATAGGTGACAAGGGACTTTTAATGAAGGATGGTGAAAAAGTGACTTGCTTTGGTGACGTACAGCATTTTATTTGATATCTTTTAACTCATTATGTTCTTGCATAAGGTAGGAATACTATATTAATAGTGATTATATTAGAATGTAACATGGGGGTTCCAATGAAAGTTGAATTAAGTAAATTTCGTGTGAAGAATGGAAAATCGAAAAAGTTGATGAATGGATGGAGTTACTCAATCAAAATATGGATAAGGTTCTCCGTACACTGAAAGATGAAAAGATGTATATTGAAACAATCTTTCGTGAAAAAGATGATACTGGAGAGTATCTTTATTGGTATTCTATTCAAGGAGAAGGCGGAATGAATGTGGAACAATCCGACCAGGAAATTGATAAAAAGCACTTAGAATATTGGTACGAGTGTATTGATGAAGACTACACAGCGGTTGCAATGATACCAGAAAACATTAGAAATGAGATGGAATAAGAAATGTGCTTAGAGGAGGTTTTCCTCTAAGCCATTTTGATGGGTAGGAAAAAATTATTAGCTTAGTATCCCTTTAGCTATTTTGTCCTTGGTGGGAATTCTCTTGACGAAATCTTTTAGGAGATGGCAAAGAATTCTCGCGAAAAGCTCGATAATATGAACATTGACTTGTAAAACCAGACGCATATCCTATTTCTGTAGTAGGGAGATCTGTTGTTAGGAGCAAATGCTTTGCATAGTCTACTCGTAGAGAATTCGTATACTTATTAAAGCTGTGGCCTATTTTTGAAGTAAACATACGGGAAAGGTGATACTTGCTGATTCCGCACGCTCTGGCTGTGGATTCTTGCGATATGGGCTCCCGAAAATGTTTACCAATATATAGCAAAGCACTATGAAAAGCATCGGAGCTTGTATGGTTTTCACGCTCTACTAATTCCAATTTTCCGATGACTCTGTATAGTAAAATGAGCAAATAACCTTTCAGCAATTTGGTATTTTGCTCGTCACTGCAATTATTATAAAGCGCGTTCATAATATATTCTGCTTCACTGTGTAATTCCGTACTAGTCAGAAAAGGACTGCTTGCTTTCATTTGTAGCAATAAATAAGAGTAATCTGATACTGCAGAATGTTCAAAAATGACAAAAAAAGTCTTACTAGATTCATGGGTATGATAGCCATGAACGGTATTAGGAAAGCTAATAAACAATTCTCCTTGATGTAATAACTTTGAGCCCCCATCAACTATCACCTCAATACTTCCTTCTAGTACATATAAAATCTCAACCTGGCGATGAAGATGTGGCATGAAAGACATATTATCAATAACAAAAGACTCAAAAAAAGCATTTCGATTTTCATAGAATACATGCATAATAATGACCCCTTCTACAGAAATTTCTAATAGTGAACGTTTTCATTACATCAAGAGTAGCACACAAAAACAGCAAAATACAATAATGTTATGTAAAAATTTTTCCTATATATAAAATTTTCACATGGCATACCGCAATTATTGATAGTAATTAGGCATTATTTGAGAAGAATTTTAGGATATCTTCTGTTAAGATATCTTTGTAAGCGTTTAACAAAGATGTTCGTGAAATATAAAGGGGGAAATATTGATGAAATATAGCCTTGCCATAATTGGTTATGGAGGAATTGGAAGTTGGCATTGTGCCAATATACGAGAAAAAATAGCAGATATTACTGTGAAAGGTGCCTTGGATATTCGGGAAGAAGCACGGGAAAAAGCAAAGAGTGATGGTTTAATTGTATATGAAACACTCGATGAATTACTTTCTGATCGTGAAATAGATATTGTTACCATTGCAACACCAAATGATTCTCACAAGGATTATGTAATCGCTTGCTTGCGTTCGGGGAAAAATGTTGTTTGTGAAAAGCCAGCTACAATGAATCCAAAAGACCTAGAAGAAATTATTGCAGTTTCTAAAGAGACAGGCAAACTATTTTCCGTCCATCACAATCGCCGCTGGGATAAGGATTATCGCATAATCAAAGAAATCCTTTCAAGTGGACAGATAGGAAAACCTTATTTTATTGAAAGCCGTGTTCAAGGTTCCAGAGGTGCTATGCATGGCTGGCGTAGCTATAAGATTAACGGTGGCGGAATGGTGCTTGACTGGGGTGTTCACCTTCTCGATCAGGTAATGCTTTTAAATGAAACACCTGTTGTATCTGTAGGCGCGCATTTATTTAGTATTTTTTCTGATGAAGTTGATGACAACATTAAAATATTTATTCGATTTGAAGACGGTGTATCTGTTGTCCTGGAGATGTCCACCAATTGTTTCATTAACCATCCTCGTTGGCATGTAACTTGTACAGATGGAACGGCAGTTGTGGAAAATTGGAAGTGTGACGGGAAAATTGTCCAGCTGGCTACCGATTCCAAAATGGAATGGGCCGATGATATCGTTTATACAGAAGCCGGGCCAACCCGCACAATGGCACCCCGTCCGGTACATACAACAGCGGAATTGCCATTGCCGGAAGTAGAAACAGACTGGGCAGAATACTACAAAAATATTATCGATGTACTATCAAATGATGCAGAGTTGTTGGTAAAGCCGGAGCAGGTACTTCGTGTTATGCGGGTCATTGATCTGATTTTTAAAGCTGACGAAGCGGGAACAGCAATCTCTTGTAATCTCTAAAAACTAGACAAAGAAAGGTGGAAATAAAATGAAGAGCAGTAAAAAGGTACTTATTTTACAAGGAGGATGGGATGGGCATGAACCACATCTAACCTCGAAACGATTTGCAGGATTGCTGGAAAAACATGGCTATACATGTGAAATCAGCGATACGCTAGATGTATGTGCAGATTTGGAAAAATTAATGGACTTAGACCTAATTGTTGCCTGCTGGACGATGGGCGAAATCAAGCCTGAATATACTACCAATATTTCAAAGGCTGTCGGCTCAGGTGTTGGCTTTGCTGGTGCACATGGAGGGATGTGTGATTCATTCCGTCAAAGTGTGGAATGGCAGTTTATAACTGGAGGAAACTGGGTTAGTCACCCAGGAGGAGACGGCATTAATTATACAGTAAATATCTGTAAAGGATCCAGTCCAATTGTAGAAGGGTTGGAAGATTTCCCAGTGTGCAGTGAGCACTACTACCTTCATGTAGACCCTGCAATCGAGATTCTCGCGACTACTCGTTTCCCAAGTCCAGATGCTCCGTATTATCATATTGCCAATAAACCGATAGACATGCCGGTAGTATGGACGAAGTTTTGGGGGAATGGGCGCGTATTTTATAATGCTCTTGGCCATCACGATGATGTATTTGATAATTATCCAACTGCACAAGTCTTGATGGAGCGTGGATTGATTTGGGCAGCTGAGGGCAAACAGTACACACTAGATAACAACCTTACGACAGAACGATTTGAAACAAATGCAAAAATGTTTTAAGAAAGAAAAGCAGAAGGAGGATACTTTATGTCAACAACAAAAGTAGCAATGATAGGTGTTGGTTCCATCAGTGGAATATATTTGGATAACATAACAACGATGTTCAAAGAAATTGAGCTAATTGGTGTGTGTGACTTAATTCGTGAACGTGCGGAAAATGCGAAAGAAAAATATCATATTCCAAAGATTTATGACACAATGTATGATGCTTTTGCGGATGAGGAAGTAGATATTGTTTTGAATCTTACTCGCCCATATGAGCATTTTGATGTAACAAAGGCTGCTTTAGAAGCAGGAAAGCATGTATATTCTGAAAAGCCTCTGGCTGCAACTTTGGAAGAAGGAAAAGCACTTGTAGAATTAGCAGAGGAAAAACAACTTATGCTGGGAGGAGCCCCGGATACATTCTTAGGTGCCGGTATCCAAACTTGCCGTAAATTAATTGATGATGGATTTATCGGCACACCGGTTGGTGCGGCGGCATTTATGATTTGCCGTGGACATGAAAGCTGGCATCCAGATCCTGAGTTTTATTACAAGCATGGTGGGGGACCTATGATGGACATGGGACCATATTACCTAACTGCACTTGTCAATATGCTTGGCGGAGTAAGTGGAGTAACTGGAGTAACGAAGAAGTCATTCGAACAGCGTACTATCACAAGTGAAGAGAAGTGTGGCACAGTAGTTGATGTAGATGTTCCAACCTATGTAACGGGGATTCTGAACTTTGACAGCGGTGCAATCGGAACAATTTTTACCACTTTTGACGTACATTATGATACACAGGCACGCCTTGAGATATATGGTTCAAAAGGGACACTGATTTGTCCTGATCCTAACTATTTCGAAGGACCAGTACAACTATTCCGACCAGAAGAGGGAGAATATAGGGAAATGCCATTAGTGTTCGATTACAAAGAAAACAGCCGTGCACTAGGACTGGCAGATATGGCAAAAGCTATCCAGACAAACAGGGAGTTCCGCGCAGATTACATGCAAACCCTGCATGTTTTAGAAATATTAACATCATTTGAAAAGAGCAGTGACAACCGCGCTTATTTACCTTTACAGACAAAATACAAGCGGAAAGCTCCAATGAAGAATAATCAAATCCATGGAATTCTTGATTAAAAATATTCCTTCAGCTACGTGCTGGGGGAATATTTATATATAGTCATCGAATAGGTAACTATTAAAAAAAAGAGTGAACCACTTACAATTTCTAATATAATAGAAGTGCGTCCAATTTGAAGGTTTGGATAAAAAAATTGTAAAGCAGTGAAAGGAAAGAATGAATGAAACGTAAATTAAGTGATTTATTAGCTTCAATGACTTTCAAAGAGAAGGCACATTATATTTGGGAATATTATAAGTTGCATATATAGGGAAGCCTCTTGCTTTTGTTGGCAATTGGTTTTACAGAATATGAGATAACTGGGCAAAAAGAAGTATATGTAAGCGTTTTTTTAGGGCAGACGGCTTCTAATGAAACACTAGCTACAATAAGAGAACAAGCAAGTGATGAAGTAATCAGTTATCCTCAAAACTCATTTTCCTCAGTAATAATGTGACTCTTTTGCTCATGTAAGAATGCTAAAAACTGAATTAATTGCTTTTCCGTAATCAAATCATTTATTCTTTCTGCTTCCCAGTGATGCAGGGGACGGCTCGTCAGCCCTAGTTGCTTTGATAATTTGTGAATTGTGATTGGCTTATTCATGGGAAACTCCTTTCTGAGATATCTCTAAGAAAATTGTAACATTTGACGTTACGGCAATTGCAAGATTTTTTATAAAAATACTTTAATGAAGTACTATTTGGATGGAGGTTCATATTAAAGATGAAAATAGTGAGCAATTTATTGTGTTTATCATTCAAAATGGAATAAAGTTAGTAATAACTTCCAATGAGGGGGCTATTTGACCATTATGTAGATTACTAAATTTATGGACTGTCATCTAAAGAATGATTGCTATGTTCACTTTTGAAAGGGGAAGGTATATGGAATTAATTTTTATCCGTCATGGTGAAGGGGAGCATAATACGAATGAACCAGACTCTTTTCAAATTTTACACCCTAAACTCACAGAAAAAGGAATGCAACAAGTAAAAAAGCTAACAGTACAATTTGCTCTCGAGGACAGTGATATTATTATATCAAGTCCAACTTACAGAACACTTCAAAGTGCGGAAATTTTTTCAGCAGGTAAGCTGAAGAATCTATTTTTTAGCTATGCTGTGTCTCCAAGAATCTACCCATACCGAAAACAAGGGAGAACTTTACCATGTGATTTTGTATTGGAAAATCAAAAAATTGTGCAGCTTTTTCCAAAGTTTAAATCTTTGAAAGAAAATCCAAATGATATAGATATGTTAAGTATTAATGAAATGAGTGAAGTAGAATTCCTTCCCGTTTTATCACATTTTTTACAGTTGTGTAGGAATATGAAGAGGGAAAGGCTCTTTATATTTTCTCATGATGGAGCTATTAACTATTTCAAAGAGCATATCCTACATCAAAAGTTTACTCGCATGGATATGTTAGATACAGCTAATTTTACAACTCTTCATATGTGAATCTAACGAGTGGCTATGCTTATAGGGGAACTGTGTACCAAATAAAAAGGATTAGCGAGTGAAAAATTGTTAGAGCGTACCGGAGAAACAAGGAAGTTTTCTAGAAGGTTGTTGCGATAACACAAGTAATTGTTAAAGTAATTCAATAAAAAAGAAGGTGCTATAATGGATAAACATCTATTTCTTTTTGGAGGACCTCCACCATTTACAGAACATATGGCAAAACAGTTTGTAAAGCAGTCATTAACAACTAACTCTCCTGTCTCAATTTTATTTGTAGAGAGAGAGGGATGGGAACAATATATGACTAGATATACGCAGGCATTAGTAGATCTAGAATTAAGTGAATTCAATTATTTACCTCTTCCTTCGACACCAATTGAAAAAATTGATAATTGTTTACAAAATAGCTCTGGAATCATTATTGGAGGAGGGAATACTAATTTATATGCAGATTACATTGTTGAGGCATCTATTTCCGGCACGATAAGAGAACGATATGAGTCAGGGATTCCTGTTGCTGGATTTTCGGCAGGTGCTTTAATAAGTCCAGATCTTTGTGTTATTTCTCCTAAAGATAATGAGCAGAACGAATTCCAATGTAGAAAGGGATTAGGATTAGTATCCGATATATTAATTGCTGTTCACTTCACACAATGGAATGATGAAATCCACTTAAGAAATGCCGTCAATAAATTTAATATCCGTATAAACTATGGTTTAGATGAAAATACTTGTATTTATCTTCTAAACGGGAATCTTGAATCTGTTGAAGGTACAGGTATTTATAGTTTAGAAAATGAAGTGATACGAAGAATAAATTGAACATCAACTAAATTAAGAAAGGGGTTTGACTTCCTAAATTAGAATCATAAAAGAACGGCACGCGAAAATTTATTTAAGAAAGGAGTTCTAACAAATGGTAATCAGAGAAGCAACGCGAACGGATGTAAAAGGAATAGCAACAGTGCACGTTGATTGTTGGAGAACAACTTATAAAAATATCGTTCCTGATAACTACCTAGACAACCTTACTTATGACAGTCGAGAGAAATTATGGATGAGCGTCATTTCTAAAGGAAAAGTATTTTTAGTAGAAAACGATCAAGGTAAAATTATTGGATTTGCCAATGGTGGAAAAGAAAGAAGCGGAAAATACAGTGGTTTTGCTGGAGAATTATACGCAATCTATATTTTAAAAGAATACCAAGGACAAGGTATTGGCAAACTGCTTTTAAAATCAGTTGTTAATGAACTAAAGAAAATCGAAATTTATTCAATGATTGCTTTAGTATTAGAAGAGAACCATTCCTGCAAATTTTATGAGGCTCTTGGTGGAACAATCATTGATAAGATGGAAATAGAGATTTCTGGAAAAAAGTTAAAGGAAGTTGTATATGGTTGGACATGCATTCATAATATATAGTTGATATTGTGCTATAATTTGTCTATGACACTATATTTCGAGGTGCAAAGATGACCAAATCTTTAAATGAAATGACAAATGAGGAACTTTGGAAGTTATTTCCTATTATTTTATGTGAGCATAATCCTGTTTGGAAAGAGAACTATCAAAAAGAACAAATCCTGCTGCAAAACACTATTGGAAAACAAAATATTGTTAGAATGAATCATTATGGGAGTACATCAGTCCCCAATTTATTAGCGAAACCAACTATTGATGTTTTACTTGAAGTTCAAGAGGATACCGACATTCAAAATCTAATAAAAAGCATGGAGTCTATTGGCTACATTTATAGTCACCAGCCTGCTAATCCAGCACCTCACATGATGTTTATGAAAGGCTATACGGAAAGTGGCTTTAAAGGACAAGCTTTTCATGTTCATATTAGATATAACGGTGATTGGGATGAACTATATTTTAGAGATTATTTGTTAGCACATCCAGAAATAGCAAAAGAATATGGCGAATTAAAATTAGAACTTCAAAAGAAGTATGAATACAATCGAGATGGCTATACAGATAGCAAAACGGATTTTATCGTAAAGGTTACTAAACTTGCAAGGGAGGAGATAAAAAGGTAGGTAAAATATCAGTATGAGCATGATGGATATCCTACGGGAATATTTTAAGAGAAAAACAGCCCTTATTCGCTCTTTAAATATTTCCCGAGGACTTATTATTATTTGCTTACTGGAAGTCTAAGAACTGTTTTAAGTCTTTCTATCGCTGTTCTACGAGGATCTGAAAGATAAATTTCATGGTGTTTTCTTTTCGGTCCGCTATCATCTCTAAGTCCATTTTCTTCCATAAATAAATGCATTTTTTTGATAGAGGCAGGTTCATTTTCATAAGGACCTATATGCATCATCTGTACACATAATCCTTCTGTGAGCGTTTCAAAGCGAACTTTCGAAAAATCAAGGTCAGGCTTCTTCTTACGGCCCTCGTTCATAGCCCATTCAAAAACTTGCTGATTCACAAATTCTGGTTGACGAATCATAGACGTCCAGCGCCAACTATCACGTCTGTTAAAGTTGAAGCTTTCTCCTTCGCACCACCATAATCCTTCCAAAGGCGGTACTACGTATTCAAAGTATCCTTCCGGTTGATTTCCACTCATTTTGCTCATTTTGATTGTGAAAGCAAGAGTATAGAGAAGTGACATAGCATCTTGATATTCTCTATCATGGGGATTGCCCTTTCCATCTACCATAATGAAATTTATTGATGGTACGTCAATAATTGTTGGTTTATTCCTAGGCATATATAAATCTTTATATTCTTTTTTATAATCCAATTTATCAGACATAAGCAGCCTCCTCCCTAACACTAACATTTGTAGTTTGTTACATTAATTATTATAGCAATTATTTTTAGATAGGAAAAATGATTGATAGATTCGTGTTATGCCTGAACTTTCCTTTAAATATTCAGAGTTTCTAAATATGACTGTATCTCCTTCTTACTCGTCAGTATAATCACACTTTTTTGAGAGTCCTTTTCCTTAAAAGATTGTAGTTTGCTTTTCATTCTTTTCTTACGAGGATAGTACGTAGTGCAGATAAACTTCAGAAATTGGTAGTCTATTTTTTCTCTACATCCTTTCCCCATATCAGGTCGTACTTGCCCTCTGTTAAGAATCCAGCGCTTGAAAACTCGGTACAGACACACAAGTAAAGGGAGCTCTAGATAAATAATCGTGTCGGCATGTTGAGCACGAATGTCATATGTATTACTGTAGTTACCTTCGATAATCCATTGTTCTTCATTGACAATTTTCTGCTGGGCAGCTGCAAATTCAGCTAAGGGAGCTTCTATCCAATCAGGCTTCCAATAAAAACTGTCAAGATGATACACTGGCATACTTAATGACGCCCCTAATTTTCGTGCAAATGTTGACTTTCCAACACCTGCTGAAACACCCATTACCATAATTCGCTTCATTCTGTTCGCCAACTCCTCTACACAATCTCTATGTACTATTACAAAAATTGAAAAATTGCTCGTGTACTTTCAAGGATGAAACTGTTCATCATTATGAGTTAGGTTCTGTAACACATTATTTTCGATAAATCATGTAAAAATAAGGGAAAACCCATCTACTAGAGTTTCCCCATCTTGTTTATTTAATACTGCTATTCAGCTCAACAGAACTACTACTTGCATTTTGCAATTCAAAGGACTCTTCATAGCCATTCCATTTGATATTTACTCGAATAACTTCATTTGCGTCTATTACTTCTCCGTTTCCTACACTTCCCGCAAATTTAAATGTAATCTCCTTTGGTGGTTCATCGAATTCTTTTTTACCACTCCCTCCTCCAGTAGATGTTTCGTAAGAGTATTCAAGAAATTCCACTGAAGAAAGCTCTTTTAAGTCCCCTTTGTATGTTAATATAAATTCATCTCTGTACTCATTTGAATGTTGGACGGTTATTCCATCTTTCTCGTTCAATGTTTCTGTTCCATTAATAGAATATTCAACTTTCCAATGTTCACCTTCTCCCTTGAATGTATAGTCATAGTGGAATTTTTCATTCGAACAGGCAATTAAAACTATCATTACAAATAATATTAAGAATAGCTTTTTCAATCCAATCACCTCCTTAATTTTTCTCTCATGATTATTCTAATTCTCGTAAACTTTCTTTTATTTTAACAAAACAAGGAGTTATATAAAAATATTTTATATAGTACGTTCATATAGTGTAGGAGCAAACTGTTGACAAACAATCGGTTCATTGATTTCCTGATACTTTGTGTTGACCGGTCACAGTAACAGTATAAGTAGTATAAAAAAACAAGATATGCTACAAGTAAAAAGCTAACGAGAAAAATTCGTTAGCTTTTTGTCTGCTTTTATTCTGCCTGTTGAACCCACCAAAGATTTTCGAATGGGTCAACAAAGCCACCCATTCCTCCAGTTTCTTCTGATGGTTCCATAAGAGGTGTTGCCCCCTCTGCAACTGCCTTTTTAAAAGTCTCAGCAGGATTTGCAACGTGAATATACATTTGGATAGGAATAAGTCCATCTGTATTTAACTCTCCGCATACCCCTGGTCCGCAGCTTCCATCAGCAGATGTATCAGCAAAATAAATTGTGCTGTTCCCTATTTTCATATCTGCATGAATGACACCTTCTGTATCTTCTAGTTTTTCGATAGTTCCCACTTCAGCATTGAAAACTTTTTGAGCAAAATCAATGAACTTAGGTGCATTTAGTACCATGAAATAAGGGATGATTGTTTGTGTTTGCATATTATCTACTCCTTTTGTTTTTGAATTTAGGGAATCCCTAAAAATTAACCTTACAACCCTATAATACAACATTAATGCAAATGCAAAGGTTTGATGAAATTAACGCTGGGGTAATAAGGAGGTGTCTAAAAAACATTGTCGTGGTGTTTAAATTCGATGTTATATATTCTGCTATTTAATGGCACAAAAGGAATGAAACGAAGAGTAGGTAGTTGCTTTTTTTATTCACTAACCCATTATTATGCGAGAAATTGTTTCGTCTGAACAGCTCTATAGAATGATTCTTCCTACCCTAAAGAGAAAATAATTGTGATGATGATAAAAATAGATTCAAACTGTGATGACATTTAGTCAAAATAATTTATTCATATTATTTCCAGAAAATCGTAATGGTTACTATTTACAAATGATAATTATTACGATAAAATAACAAATGTCGAGAAAATAATTGTATTTTTGGAGGAAAAATTATGAATAAGTTTACAAAAATAGTCGCACCTTTATTTGCTGCTTCATTATTATTGGCAGGTTGTGGTAGTACGGAAGCCGCAGAATATGACTATGGACAAGAAGAGACGAATAGAGTGGAAGCCCGAGCTAATTTTGAATTAGACCGTGTATATGTAGATGAGCAGTTGGTTGAAATATCAGAAACAAACTATGTAGGATCAAGACTTATATTTGTAGGAGAAGAAAATGGTGGGAATGTTATGATAAGAGTTGGTGAAACGGATATCCAAGCATCGATAAACCCATCAAGGCAGCACCCTAGTTTTGAGGCTGGCTATTGGCATCATCACCTTTATGCAGGAGTGACGGAGGCAGGGAGTCCAAGAATAAACTTCCAAGAGCTTCTTCCAGAACTTAGAATCGATGATAATCCTGAAGCAACGGATAACACACAAAGTAGTTATCAAAGAGGAAATCTACACTATGTTGTGGAAACAGGTGAGTTTAGATTAAGATTTACAATAGATGGAGCTGTTCATGATTTAATGTTCACTCAGGTGTAAAGGAGAACTTTTATAATGTTAGAAAATGTACCAGAAATAGTAAATGTCATCATACTTGCGACTACGGCAGGTTTTCTAAGCTCAGTGTTGGGAGGAATCATTGCTATTTGTATTAGTCGACCTAGTAAAAAGTTTATAGGCTTAAGTTTTACTTTTGCTGCTGCTGTATTGGTAACTCTTGTATTTGTTGATTTTCTTCCACATGCTATTGGCCACGGACATTATCATACGGCAATTGATTCTAACACCGGAGAGTTGTACCAGTATTGGTATCAACATGAGGGAGCAGGTATCTGGCTTACTGTCTTAGGGATGGCAATTGGAGTAGGTTTCATTGCACTTCTTAGCTTATTTC
>DAIDKD010000042.1 GCA_027451065.1 Bacillaceae bacterium
ATCTTTTTCTATTTCACTTCCAAACCCTTTCCCTACAAAAACTGTCCCATCCTCAAGGATTAATTGTCTTTTCATGGTTTTCGCTCCTTTTCTCCAGTTAAAATTTATGCCTTTGCTTCGTATGCTAACTTCCCTTTTACGTATGTCGCCACTGGCCAGCCTTGACAGCTCCAATTTCCAAACGGCGTGTTTCTTCCTTTTGATGCAAAATATTCTGGATTTATTTTTTCTTCTTTGTTTAAGTCAATAATTGTTATGTCAGCTTCTTTCCCAACTGCTAGCTCTCCTTTGTCTAAACCGAAAGTTGTAGCTGGAATAGTCGCCATCCAATCTATTAATTGTTTCAACGTCCATTGATTGGTTTTTACAAAGTTTGTATATAAAAGTGGGAATGCTGTTTCCAATCCGACGATTCCCATTGCTGATTTTGCCATTCCTCTTCCTTTATCTTCTGCTGTATGAGGTGCGTGGTCAGTCGCAATCATATCGATTGTTCCATCCAATAAACCTTCTCTTAACGCAACTAAATCATCTTTCCCTCTTAATGGAGGATTCATTTTGTAGTTTGTATCCAGTCCTGGAATATCATCTTCACAAAGTAGTAAATGATGAGGTGATACTTCAGCAGTTACTTTGATTCCTGCTTTTTTGGCATCTCGTACGACTCGAACAGATTCCTTTGTACTAATATGACATACATGATAGTGACAATTTGCTGCTTCTGCTAATAGCACATCACGGGCAATTTGTACAGACTCGCACACAGAAGGAATTCCATTGATTCCTTGTTCAGCTGAGAATTTTCCTTCGTGAACGCAACCGTTATTGATTAACGAATTGTCTTCACAGTGGGCAACAATCGCCATATTGGATGCAGCTGCCTGTTTCATTGCTTCAAGCATTTGTCCTGCTGACTGAATTCCAACACCATCATCTGTAAAAGCAAATGCTCCCGCTTTTGTCAAGCCTTCAAAATTCACTAATTCCTCTCCACGCTCCCCTAATGTAATGGAAGCATATGGTAATACATTGACAACTGCTGTTTCTTTGATTTTTTCATGAAGCCACCTCATCGTCTCTGCATTATCAGGTACTGGTTTTGTATTAGGCATGGAACAGATTGTTGTAAAACCACCTTTAGCCGCTGACATTGTTCCTGTTTCAATTGTCTCCTTCTGCTCTCCACCTGGCTCTCTCAAATGAACATGTACATCAACAAGACCTGGTGAAACAAATTTCCCATCTACATCAATAATCTCCGCACCATCAACATTGATATTTTCCTCAATCGCCATAATCATTCCATCTTCTACAAGAACATCCTTCAACACCAATTCTCCAGCTTCATTCAACACTTTCCCATTCTTAAATAATTGCTTCATATGATATGTCCTCCTTAATATAGGCCAAGCCTTTTAAAATGCAAGTTCTCCCTAAGTTTTGGTAGATTTGAAATAATTGGTTGCGAGCAACCGATTATTTCAAATCTAATGAGTAATTCAATATGGCCATTCTTGCATAAACACCGTTCTCCATCTGCTTGAAAATTCTCGAGCGCTGACATTCTATTAATTCACTCGCAATTTCCACATCTCTATTTACTGGTGCCGGATGCATAATAATGCTTCCTTTTTTCATTCTCTTTTCTCTTTCAATTGTTAATCCAAAATTTTCTAAGTAACGGTCCATCACATCGTCTGCTTTTTCTGCATGGCGCTCATGTTGCACACGAAGTAGCATCATTACGTCTACTTCTTCGATGATGTCATCAATGTGCACATATGTATCGCCTTCCACATTTGTATCTTGCCATACTTCGGGACAAGCATAATAAACTTCTGCCCCTAATCTTTTTAACGTCTCTCCATTTGAATGAGCAACGCGGCTATGACGAATATCACCAGCTATCGCTACTTTCAAACCGTTAAATCCACCAAACTCCTGCCAAATTGTATATAAATCCAACATACATTGGGATGGATGGTTTCCAGTTCCATCTCCACCGTTGATAATCGGGATTTCTACCTTACCAATCAGCTGTTCAAAATATCTATCTTCTGAATGTCGAATGACAACTGCATGTACACCAACTGATTCTAGTGTTCGCACTGTGTCATATAATGTTTCTCCTTTTTGAACACTAGATGTCTCCACATCAAAAGGGACTACATCGAAGCCTAGTTTTTTCTCTGCTACGATAAAGCTAGTTTTCGTTCTAGTACTATTTTCAAAAAACAGATTTGAAACGAATACTTGTTCACCGGTTTTATCATATTTACCTTTTCTCATGTTATCTGCTGCATGGATAATCCCCTGAATCTCTTCAATGGTTAGTTCGTCCATCGTGACAAAATTTTTCATTTGTAAATCCCTCCTCATGTAAGAAAAGCGCAAGCGCCTTGTTCAGCTTCCCTCAGAAAATGTTCTTCACACCTAAAGTCGCTTTTTGAGCTACGAAGTGATACCTTTAGGTGCTTTACAGTGGGAAGGTTATTTTATGACGGGAAGCTAGGCGCTGGAGCTAGACAAACTTATACTTTCTTATCTCGTAAGAAAAGCACCCTTTTTACAAAGGGTGCTTAGAAGACAAGGGTATAGAAATCCCTCTATCTAAACAACCCTTTCTAGCCTCTCTGGACTATTTTTAAAAGGTTGACTATACAGCTGTGTCTGCTTTTTCCATCATACTATTTTCTAACTTACTGATACTTTCTTCTACTTTTTCTTCTATATCTATCTCTTTGTCAGGTAGTACTAAATTTAAAATAATCCCAATTGTTGCTGCTAGTGCCATTCCTTCAAAAGTAATATCACCGATATTAAATTGTGCTCCACCAATACCGATAATCAGGATAACAGACGTAATGATCAAGTTTCGCTTTTTCTCGAAATTAATTTTTTCCTCTACCATCATTCGCAATCCACTTGAAGCAATGATTCCGAATAATAAAATGGATACACCGCCCATGACAGGTGTCGGGATACTACTAATAAGTGCTGAAATTTTTCCGATAAATCCGAAAATGATTGCAAATGTTGCTGCGCCTATAAACACGTAAATACTGTAAACTTTCGTAATGGCTAACACACCAATGTTTTCACCGTATGTCGTTGTCGGCGGTCCACCTAAAATTGCCGCTACGATTGTAGCCAGCCCGTCACCTAATAAAGAACGGTCTAACCCTGGGTCTTTGATCAAATCTTTGTCAACAATTTTTCCAATAACAATTTGGTCACCAATATGTTCTGCCAGTGGGACAATCGCTACTGGAACCATTAGCATAAATATTCCTAAAGTGAACTCTGGAGTATAGTGAACAAATGGAATTGTAAAGTTCGGAATTGCGAACCAACTTGCTTCTGCTACTCCTGTGAAATCTACTAGTCCTTGGGTCATAGCGAATAAATATCCGCCGGTAACTCCGATTAAGATTGGAACAACACTTAGGAATCCTTTTGCAAATACTGATGCAAGAATTGTGATTGCAAGTGTTACCAACGCTACTATTAAGTACTGTACGTTATAATACCCGTCTGCATCATTCATCGCCATATTAACTGCTGTACCGGCTAGTCCTAATCCAATAACAACGATAATTGGTCCGATCACCACTGGCGGTAACAGCCTCATCAACCAATTCACTCCTGTTTTTCTAATAATAAGTGCTACTACTGCATAAAGAACCCCTACTAAGAAAGTTCCCATCATTGCAGCTCCTGGTCCTCCAAATGCCTGTGCTGAAATAATCGGTGCAATAAATGCAAAAGATGACCCTAAATATGACGGTGTTTTTCCTCTTGTTATTGCTATGAATGTCAGTGTTCCTACGCCACTACTGATAAGTGCTACTGCTGGATCGAGTCCTGTTAACATCGGTACTAGTACCGTTGCTCCGAACATTGCAAATAAGTGCTGTATGCTTAAAAATAGCCACTGGCTTGCTGCTGGTTTTTCATGAATATCTAATATTGGTTTTTGTGTCATTATATTTTCCTCCTCAATTGTTAACACAGAGTCATTCACCTTTTTACAATTGGTCTTTCTCTTAATTAGAGGAGAACAGACCCTCTTGTAGCTTCTCTGAACTACCTTTAAAAAGGGA
The DNA here is from genome assembly GCA_027451065.1 of Bacillaceae bacterium. Classification (GTDB taxonomy): domain Bacteria; phylum Bacillota; class Bacilli; order Bacillales; family Bacillaceae_G; genus DAIDKD01. Next base: position 4,104 of record DAIDKD010000042.1, read on the forward strand.
TGTTATTTTTCATATATACTTACTTGATCTTTCCCGTCTACTTCTTTTAGTGCTACTACTACTTTTTCTGAGCTTGATGTTGGAATGTTCTTTCCAACAAAGTCAGCACGTATTGGCAATTCACGATGACCTCTGTCTACCAATACCGCAAGCTGTATCTGTGACGGTCTCCCAATGTCTACTAATGCGTCCATTGCTGCCCGTACTGTTCTTCCTGTGAAGAGAACATCATCAACCAATATAACTTTCTTATCAGTGACATTCGCTTCAATTCGAGAACCTTTCACCAATGGTTCTTCATCTTTTGTTTTCTTCGTCAAATCATCCCGATATAAGGTAATATCAATTTCTCCTACTTGTATTTCTTTGCCTTCAATTTGCTGAACTCGTTCTGCAAGGCGGTTCGCAAGAAAAATTCCTCTTGTTTTAATTCCTACAAGGACACAATCCTTTATACCTTTATTGCGCTCAATGATTTCATGCGCAATTCTTGTTAACGATCTTTTAATTGCTTGCTCATCTAAAACCATCGCCTTTTCGCTCATTATGTTTCACCTCATCTGGTATGGCTTCAGTATAAGTAACCTTTTCTATAAGAAAAGCGCAAGCGCCTTGGTCAGCCTCAAGCGGTAAATGTTCTTCTCACCTAAAGGCGCTTTTTTGCCTTTACGGTGAGAAGGCTATTTGACGCGTAGAGGCTAGGCGCTGGAGCAAGACAAGCTCCCACTTTCTTATTCTAAAATAAAAAACCTCCCACCCGTAGTGAGAGGTTTTTGGAAAAAGGGCATAACTATCCCTTCTCTAAATTCCGTTTCCTTCTCAATCTCACAGGATTGTGTTAAAGGTTCATCTATACTGTTGTAGTTATTATGTCATTATTATGTTAGAATGTCAACTACCCTCGGCGTAAATCTGTTAATATTTCTTCAAAATATGCCGGAAGAGGTGCTTCAAATTGCAATTGCTCTTTTGTACGTGGATGAGTAAATCCTAATATCCCAGCATGTAAGGCTTGTCCACCGATATCCATTGTTTTCTTCGGTCCATACTTAGGATCACCTACAAGAGGGAACCCGATATATTTCATATGAACACGGATTTGGTGGGTTCTACCTGTTTCCAATTGACATTCAACTAATGTATAGTTAGAAAATCTCTCTAACACATGGAAATGAGTAACCGCCTGCTTTGCATTCTCATCTGTTACTGTCATACTTTTTCGTTCTTGCTTGTCTCTTCCAATTGGAGCGTCAATGGTCCCTTTATCGTGACCAATCACACCATGAACAAGCGCTGTATATCTACGAATGACACTTTTTTCTACCAATTGATTCACGAGAGATTCATGAGCCATATCGTTTTTTGCCACCATCAGAAGTCCTGATGTATCCATATCTATGCGGTGAACAATCCCTGGACGCATGACACCGTTAATTCCAGATAAATCTTTGCAGTGAGCCATGAGCCCATTTACCAAGGTTCCAGTTGTATGACCTGGTGCTGGATGAACGACCATTCCCTTTGGTTTATTTACTACCAAGACATCTTCATCTTCATAATAAATATCAAGGTCCATCTCCTCAGGTAAGATATCCAATGGTACTGCATCTGGGATTTCCAGTACGATTTCATCATTTACTTTGCATTTATAATTTCCTTTGACCTTATTCCCATTCACGCTGACAAAACCGCTCTTAATCCAGCCTTGAGCCTGTGAGCGAGACCAGTCATTATGAAAATTAGAAATGACTTTATCAATTCTATCTTGTTGTTCTTCAGTTACTGTAATCTTTACTAACTCCATTCAATTCCCTCTTTTCTCTTTTTGCCTCTAAGAAAGTTTGGATAAAAATCAACCCTACACCAATCACTAATCCCATGTCTGCAACGTTGAAAATTGGGAAATCATATGTGAAAATAAACGTGTCAATAAAATCCACTACTTCTTGATAGAGAAGGCGGTCGATAAAATTTCCGATTGCCCCTCCTAAAATCAACCCTATTCCGATATTGAATAATTTATCATCCGTACCGTACACCCGAACATACCAAAGTATTCCTACAATAAATACGACGGTTACAATGTAAAAAAACATCATTTGCCCTTGTAGAATTCCCCAAGCAGCACCTGCGTTGCGATGAGAAGTTATGTACAAGAAATTTTCAATGATTTGAATACTCTCTCCAACATACATATTTCTCATAATAATCAATTTTGTTACCTGATCTAATAATATTACAACTCCTGCGATGATAAATAAGTACATCTCTTCCTCCTAAAACAAAAATAGTTCTCTTTGCATTGTAGCATAATGCAGCTGAAAGTGTAAGAGGAGATTATTCGTTTGCACGACAAACGCATGAAAGATTCTAGCATCAGTTTAGCGTGATAATGAATTTTTTTGAATAGTGGTCAGCCAAAAGGGTTCTTACTCGCCCTTGGGTAAAAATATTTTCAAGCACAAGTAGACGTCTTTATTTAAAGCGTCTATCTTGTGCCTTGAAAATTCAAAATACCTATTGTTGAGAAAGAACCGCCAAAAGTCCCCCGCCTCCGCTCAAGTCTGCACATGAAGATGACAGACCGCAAGCAGCTCAAAGAAAACCACTTTGGTCTCATTGCTAAAAATGTCACTTCCATGTTCCGATTTGGCTACACCTCCAGACTTTTCAACAAATTTCTCCCACTATTACATCAGTTATACTCCATCATCTTTTTTAGTGGTTGTTTCCACCAATCCAATACTTTTCAAACCAATCCAACGCTTTTTTTCCTTCCAATATATATCATCTGTTTGATAACATTCTCTCGTTTCGATTTGTGAGCGTGCGGATTCTACTGTTCGATGATAATTTCCATCTGCTTTGATTTTATCGTGTGAAAGAAGCATCTCTTATGGCAATAAATCTGGAGCCGGAAGATTTTTTCTCAATACTCAATACTATGGGAGGTCGATTAGATTCTTGTTTTTTGTTGTAGGTAATATTTTTTACTTATTTTTCTCTCTTTTTTCTTCTAATAAAATATGAATGGATATCAATATTACCCCGATTACTAACGCTGCATCGGCTACGTTAAAGATTGGGAAATTGTATGAGAAAATATATGTATCGACAAAGTCGACTACTTCTTGACGAAAAAGGCGGTCGATAAAATTACCTATTGCTCCCCCTAACATCAGACCCATTCCTATACCAAATAATTTATCCCGGACACCATACTTTCTAATAAACCAAATCATTCCAATAATAAATGCCATCGTAATTACATAGAAAAATATCATTTGCCCTTGGAAAATTCCCCATGCGGCACCTTCGTTACGGTGTGAAGTAATATAAAGGAAATTCTCAACAATCGTGATTCTTTCTCCTACATACATATTGCTCACAATCAGCCATTTTGTTAATTGATCCAGTAAGATAATTACGACTGCAATAATATATAAATACATTGTATCCCCTACCTAGAAATTTTTTTGCTACTTTCTGAATTGTAGCACACAGATGCAAAAAGTGGTAGAGTATTCCCTTTAGCTTTACCTTTGAAATAAGTCAAAATCATAAATTGTTTTTGCAGTCGGCAATATTCTCATTTGTTTGATTGGAATATTGACACCTGTAGCTTCACAAATTCCAAATATACCGCTATCCATTTTCGCCAAAGCTCTTTTTACATCACGTAAGTCTTCTCGCATATGATGAATAAGTAACTTTCCTTTCTCCGCTTCTTCCTTTGAAAATGTGAGTTCCTCACTTACTTCAGTTGTATACAGTGTGTGATTTTCTCTCATTAATCTGGCCTCAAGCTCTTTTCGCGTCATCTCAAGTTCCAATCGCAAATCAAAAAACACATCACCCATGACGATCCCTCCACTTTTTTTCGGATATACTATTTTAAAGAATAGTATATCCGAAAAAAGTAGGCTTAGTTCACACATATTTTTCCTTAAATGGAAAGAAAAACGTTGGACTGAACAAACTTGTATTTTCTCTGTTAAAAAAGTTCAACTTTTATCAGCGGGAAAACTACCCACTGATAAAAGTTGAACTTTATTGTTATAGACTCTCTATTACATCTGCGCAACGAGCACATAAGGTTGGATGCTTGCTGTCTGTTCCAACTTCTGTTACTGTCCAGCAGCGCTCACAAGTTTCACCTTCAGCAGCTGTAACAACAATGCTGCATGTTTCAAAGTTCTGAGCATTTGCAGAAACTGACTCTGCACTGTCTTTCACTTCTAAGTGTGAAACAATAAATAATTGTTGCACATTTTCCTTGATTGAATCAAGTAACACTTTTGTCTCCACTGTTGGATAAATCACAACACTTGCGTTTAATGATTTACCAATTACTTTTTCGTTACGAGCTACTTCCAAAGCTTTCAAGACATCATCACGTAATTCCAAGAAGCCATTCCATTTTTGAAGAAGAACTTCTGCGTTAGGAACCTCAGTTGCTTTTGGCATATCTGTCAGCTGCACAGATGATTCCTCTTCTCCTTTAATGAATCCCCAGATCTCATCAGCAGTATGAGGTAAAATTGGTGTGATTAATTTCGTCATGGAAATTAAGATGTCATAAAACACTGTTTGAATTGCACGTCTATCAGGATTATTTGCTTTTTCGATATATAAAATATCCTTTGTAAAATCTAAGTAGAAAGAACTTAAATCAATTGTACAGAAATTATTGATTGTATGGTATACATTTGAAAAATCATAAGACTCATATGCTTCTGTCACACGTTTCACCAGTTGATTTAATTTCACAACCATGAACTGATCCACTTCACCTAAATCTGCAAAAGCTACTCTATTCGTTTTTACATCAAAGTCATGTAAGTTACCGTGTAAGAAACGCAGAGTATTTCGGATTTTACGGTATACTTCAGCTACTTGTTTTAAAATTTCATCTGAAATACGTTGGTCCGCTTGATAATCAGTAGATGCAACCCATAAACGTAAAATATCTGCCCCTAATTGATTACATGTTTTTACTGGATCAATCGTATTACCTATTGATTTACTCATCTTTCTGCCTTCTCCATCCAATGTAAATCCGTGAGAAAGAACAGCTTTGTATGGAGCTTTTCCAGTTACCGCAACTGCAGTTGTTAAAGAGGAGTTGAACCAACCGCGATATTGGTCAGATCCTTCTAAATATAAATCAGCTGGACGGCATAATTCTTCACGTTCCTCTAAGACACCTTGATGAGAAGAACCAGAATCAAACCAAACATCCATAATATCCGTTTCTTTTGTAAACACTCCATTTGGACTTGATTGATGTACGAATCCTTCTGGTAGTAAATCTTTTGCTTCACGTTCAAACCAAACATTTGAACCATGTTCCTTGAATAAATTGGCCACATGATCAATTGTTTCTTCTGTGATAATTACATCACCATTTTCAGCATAGAATACAGGGATTGGTACTCCCCATACACGTTGACGAGAAATAACCCAATCACCGCGGTCACGAACCATATTATAAAGGCGAGTTTCTCCCCAAGCTGGAATCCATTCTACATCGTTTACCGCTTGAAGCAATTCTTCACGAATATCAGCAATAGACGCAAACCATTGTGGTGTAGCACGGAAAATAACAGGCTTTTTTGTTCTCCAGTCATGTGGATAAGAGTGAGTTACAAATGACAGCTTCAGTAAAGCACCTGTTTTTTCCAGCTTTTCTGTAATTGGTTTATTGGCTTGATCATAGAATAAACCTTCAAACCCTGGTGCTTCATCAGTCATATACCCTTTATTATCAACTGGAGAAATAACTCCTAAACCATATTTTTGACCGACAATATAGTCATCTTCACCATGTCCTGGCGCCGTATGAACACAGCCAGTACCAGCATCAGTTGTTACATGGTCTCCTAAAATAACAAGAGAATCACGACCATAGATTGGGTGTGTCGCTACAATCTTTTCTAAGTCTTTACCTTTATATGTTTTGATTGTTTCAGGGTTTTCCCATTCTAGTTCTTGCGCTACGGTCTCCAATAAATCAGTTGCAACAATGTACTTAGTACCGTTAGTTTCTACAACACTGTATTCTAAATCAGGGCTGACAGCAATACCTAAGTTCGCAGGGATTGTCCATGGCGTTGTTGTCCAAATGATGAATTTCTCATCACCTTCTAATACGTCTTTTCCATCTTTCACATCAAAGGCTACATAGATTGATGGGGAGCGTTTATCATGATATTCAATTTCCGCCTCAGCTAATGCTGATTCACTTGAAGGGGACCAGTATACTGGCTTTTTCCCTTTATAAATAAGGCCTTTTTCCGCCATTTTACCAAATACTTTGATTTGGTTCGCTTCATATTCTGGTTTTAAGGTAATATAAGGATTCTCCCAATCACCACGCACTCCTAATCGCTTAAATTGCTCGCGCTGCCCGTCAATTTGCTCCCAAGCATATTGTTCACATAATTTACGAAACGCTGCAACAGACATTTCATTGCGTTTTACTTTCTTCTTCGTTAGTGCATGCTCGATTGGCAATCCATGTGTATCCCAACCAGGTACATAAGGTGCATGGTACCCTGACATTGACCGATAGCGAACGATAAAATCTTTCAGTGTCTTGTTTAAAGCATGACCGATATGAATATTTCCATTCGCATAAGGTGGTCCATCGTGCAAGACAAACAAAGGTCGACCCTCTGTACGCTTTTGAACAGCCTCATAAATATTCATTTCCTTCCATTTTGCTTGCATTTCCGGCTCTCGTTTTGGCAAGTTTCCACGCATTGGAAAATCCGTTTTTGGCATTAATAAAGTATCTTTATACTCCACTTACTTTTCCTCCTTGAAATTTGTATTAGAACTAGTACTGACAACCAACTACTCAATCTTTTAACGAAAATCACCACTGTTGTCAGTGCCTATAGTTTTTATGGAATGGTCAAAAACCAACCATCCCATAAAAACTACAAAAATCCTCCCTCGACCTCGCTTTCGCAAGGACGAGAAAGGATTTCCCGCGGTACCACCTTCATTAGCATAAATACTATGCTCACTTCATGATTCGTAACGTGAATGAAACGCCTTCGCTTACTTTACTCGTTTTTCCACCCACTCATAATTGGGAGGAAAAACGTGTTCAGCTAGGAACTCTAGGGTGATATTCATTCTGAACCTTATCTCGAGCTTGCACCGTCCTCGATTCGCTTTATAAGGTACCCAAAACTATTTATCCCTGTCACCGTTTTTTTATTTTGCTTGTTATTGGAATTATATGTATTTTTTTCATAAAGGTCAAGAATTAATTTGCAAATTCTTCTACTTCCTTGTCATTAATGATTCCTTTGTTTAATTCCATTAAGTTTTCCCAATCTCCATTATCAACCAATTCTAATTGAGCTTCAATTAACATTCTAAGGCGTGTACGGAATACCTTTGATTGCTTCTTTAAATCTTCAATTTCAAGGGAAACTTTACGGGATTTCGCCAATGATTCATTGACAATGCGATCAGCATTTTTTTCTGCTTCGCGAATAATTAATTTTGCTTCTTTTGTCGCATTTCCTTTTACATCTTCAGCTGCTTCTTGAGCAACTAAAATGGATTTGTTTAACGTGTCTTCAATATTAGAATAATGGCTAAGTCTTTCAGTCAGTTCATTTACTTGAGCTTCTAATTCTTTTTTTTCACGGATGACTGTTTCATAATCTTTGATGATTTGATCTAAAAATTCATTTACATCGTCTTCATCATAACCGCGAAATGTTCTGTTAAATTCTTTGTTGTGAATATCTAAAGGTGTTAATGGCATTGTTGCCACCTCCGTTTTTTTATTTTTTATTTGCATCCTTTATTTTGTTAAGAAACCTCTGCTTTTTAGTTTCTCTGAACACCATACATTAACTTCCATTTATCTCGTTTGGTTTTTCCTTCTACGGATAAAATCTTTGCTCTTCCATACCCACGGGCAGACAATAAATCTCCAGCCCCGCACTCATAAGCAACCTTTTCTATTACTTTGTGATTCACTTTTACATAATTCGCCTGAATGATGGCTTGGCTCTTTTGTCTAGAAATATGAAATATCTCACTTAACATAGCGTCTAACCGGAAAGAAGCGATGATGCCATGTTTTTCTTGCCATTCATCTGTTGTTTTTCTTAATTCTTGCAAAGGTACGTCTTTTAGTTTAACAGGTACTTTTCCCATTGTTTGCACATTCAATTTCACAAAATGAGCTACTTCCTCTGCAACAACAATCTGAACAGTTTGACCATCTATTACAATATCACCATATTTTTGTCTTTTTAAACCGATTCCCATCAGTGCTCCGAGAACTTGCGGATGAGTAATAGAATGAAATTTCGTTGCGTATCCTACTTGAATTGCCACAAGACCAAAATCTTCAGGCTCCGGCTCTATATACGATGGATAGATAAAGGCTCTCTTTCTTTCCATGTACTCATTCCCCCCGAAAAAAGCAACTTTGACATCGCCAGTACTTCCAATTAAATCGGCAACAATATGCTGCTCACGGGGGTCAAGGAAATCGGTTTTTTTCGATTGGTAATACAATTCCACCTGATTTTTCCAATCTAACACTTGATCAATAAAAGCATGCTCTTCTTTGCGAAAATGTGTATAAATACTCTCCATCAACTTGCCCTTTACATAAAGAAGCTAAATACGACAGCTAATCCATTTACTGCAAATTGCAAAACAAAAAGAGCAACAATCGGTGAAATATCAATCATACCTAGTGGTGGAATGAAACGACGAAACGGCTCTAGATACGGTTCTACAATCGTGCTTATAAATCTTCCCACGGATGACTCTCTCGCCCCTGGGAACCATGACATCAATATATAAATTACAATTGCCCATCGATATAGTTCCAAAGCCCTTTCAATTATATTGAATAAAGTGTTCACAGTCCACTACCAACCTTTCGTACTGTTATCATAATCAATGTGTAAATCCGAAATTTGACCGGATACATCCACATTGTCAGGAGTACAAAGAAACGTGCTTGCTCCTATTTTTTTAATATCTCCTCCAACAGCATATGTTGTTCCACTTAAGAAATCTACGATGCGTTTCGCTTGATCATATTCTACTTGCTGCAAGTTAATAACGACAGCACGTTTGCTTAGTAGATGGTCTGCGATTTGCTGAACCTCTGAATATGCACGAGCCTCAATCAGCATTACCTTAGCGCCACTACTCTGCTTACTTGGAGCACTTTGGATACTTACGACATTTTGTTTTTGTTGGGTCCTCGTTGTTCTCGTACTAGGCTCTATTTCAGTTGTTCGAGCTTTTGTAGGTGCTGCTGTCTCTTCTTCGTAGTATTCTTCTTCAAATTCCTCTTCTAATCCAAATACTTTTTTGATAAAGCTCATCTAGTCTCCTCCTTCACAAGCTGGGCAAGCCACTTACGCTTTTTTTATTTTACCAGGATTGTTCCTAGTCGAATGAAGGTTGCCCCCTCTTCGATTGCAATGGAATAATCATTGGACATTCCCATTGACAGTTCTGTGCATGGCGCATAGTCCAATGCTAACTTTTTTATTTCTTCTTGGCATTTTCTTAATGTGGCAAAACATGAACGAATAATCTCAATTTTTTCTGTAAATGGTGCCATTGTCATTAATCCGATTACTTCTATTTGTTCATATTTTCCTATTTCTTTGACAAATGAAACTAACTCTTCTGTTGAAATTCCATGCTTCGAATCCTCATATGATGTTTTTACTTGAACAAAGCATTTGATTTTTTTATTGGCACGCTTGTTGATTTCTTTCGCTAAAGAAATCCGATCCAGAGAATGTAAATAATCTATTTTATTGATAATATCTTTCACTTTTCGTGACTGTAGTGAACCAATAAAATGCCAAGTCACTTTTCCTCCAAAATATTCGTATTTTTGTAAGAAAGACTCAGGACGATTCTCTCCTAAATTGGAGAGACCGCTTGTGGTTACTTCCTCTGCCACTTGCACATCTACATGCTTTGTTACTGCAACAACAGTAATATCCTTTGGATTTCTATTTACTCGTGCACATGTTTCTACAATGTTATCATTGATTTGTTTTACATTCATCTCAATACTCAAAACGCTGCCCCTCTTTCCACCCTATAAAACTCATCATCCTCCCTGTCTTCCCCTGGTCTCTCCGGTGAGAAAAAAATAGATCCTCCTCACAACTTGTACAATAAGAGGAAACAATTATATTTTCTTCTTTTACTCCTGCTTCTAAAACCAATAGGTGATTCACTTCTTTTAAGTGTAAAGTGTATTGTCCCATTGCTATTTCTTCCCCTACAGCAGCAAAAGAATGACTTAACAAAGCATCGGTTACATGGTCTTTTACATAGTCATCTACCACGTAACAACATGAGCCAATTGAAGGACCAATGGCAACGAAAATATCATTGACATCTACCTTTTCTTTTTGTACCCATGTTTGAATCATTTCGTTCGCAATATTTTTTACAGTTCCTTTCCAGCCTGCATGAGCTAGCCCAATCAACCCTGATTTTTGAGAGAAAAAATAAAGAGGTACACAATCGGCATAGCAAGACGTAAGCAGAACGTCTTTATCTGATGTATAGATACCATCTGTCCCTTTTATTCCATCTTTATATGAAACAGTTCCTGCCCCGCCATTACCCTTGGATACTTTCACAATTTTTTTATCATGAACTTGGTCTTTGCATACCCATGACTCTAACGGGAAATTCAGAATATCAGCGATTTTCTTTCTGTTTTCTATCACAGCACAGGAATCATCCCCTACGTGCAGCCCAACATTCAATGATTGATAGCCATTCTGACTAACACCATTTTTTCTTGTGGAAAATCCAACTGTCAACTCTGGCCATTTGTCTGTCCATTGTTGTAATTGTAGATATTCTTCTAATTTTTCAATAAAGGGTTCTGTTTTCATCTATTTTTCCTCTATCCTGTAGAAAAGTGTAATATACTTGCACGAAACAATTATGAAAATTTACATGTACTCCCTCATTCTAACATATTTTTCAGTTCATGTTGATATTTATTCTATTATTTTCTCATTAAATTTTCAAGGGCATATAAAATGAATGAAGCATCCATTTTATATGCCCTTGAAAATTTAACCTTGTATATGCTTGTTCATTTGTTTGATTGCTGATTTTTCTAATCGGGAGACTTGGGCTTGTGAGATGCCTATTTCGTCAGCAACTTCCATTTGCGTTTTTCCTTGGAAGAAGCGCTTGCGAATAATCATCTTTTCACGATCATTCAGCCTTTTCATCCCTTCCCTTAAAACAAGTTCTTCTAGCCATTGCTCGTCTTTTTGTTTATCATCACTAAGTTGATCTACTACAAAGATAGGGTCCCCTCCATCATTATAAATTGGTTCAAATAATGACACTGGGTCCTGAATAGCATCTAGCGCAAAAACAATTTCTTCGTGGGTTACTCCTAATATTTTAGCAATTTCTACAGGTGTTGGCTCTTGTGAATTGTTTGAAATTAATTGTTCCCTTACTTGTAATGCCTTGTAAGCAATATCTCGTAACGAACGCGATACCCTAATTGGATTATTATCTCGAAGATATCTGCGTATTTCCCCAATAATCATTGGAACTGCATATGTAGAAAATCTCACATTTTGACCCAAATCAAAGTTGTCAATGGACTTCATTAACCCAATACACCCTACTTGAAATAAATCATCAACATACTCCCCTCTATTATTGAATCTTTGTATGACGCTTAGAACCAATCTTAAATTCCCATTGACTAACTTTTCCCTAGCAGATACATCCCCGCTTTGCATTTTAGCAAATAATACTCTCCCTCGTCTCGGACTGGCATCGCGCATGATTGGGCCGTGGCGGCGGACAGGGTCAGCCTCTGATCATCTCCTGTTGGTCGTCTTTTTGCATCGTGCACATCGTGGGATTGATCCA
>DAIDKD010000043.1:0-13299 GCA_027451065.1 Bacillaceae bacterium
AGTGACAATATTTAGAATGTTAAAACTGAAATTAGCTTATCAAACAAAAATAACTAGGAGTGATTAGAATGGATGTTCAATCAATAGTGGAGAATTTTGTTGATGAAATGATAGAAAACCGTGTTTATCAAGTAGCATACGAAAAGGTGAAGCAAGACGAAGACTATATAAAAATAAACAATAAAGAATCAGCCATATTTCAGACTCTGATGGACTCTTTAGATAATCAAAATCAAAAAATCCTTCTCATTGATTTAGCAAATGCGTACGATGATCTCGAAATTATTTACCTAAAGTATAGTTATCTTCAAGGACTACAAGATAGTGACGCAATAAAACAAGCGTTTAAAAGGATCAATAATATACGTATAGAAGATGAGGATGAAAAAGTAAGCTAAAGTCAACTATTTTTCCTTTTTTGTAATGAATCCCCTGGGGGCTACGCCCCCAGGGGATTCATTACAAAAAAATAGCCAGCAACCTGTTTCCGCAGGTTGCTGGCTTCTTTTTTATATTACGGGGAGGTAATATAAAAGATGAAAGTTTGAGCTTTTCTAGTAGCAATACTATGTTTATAATATATACCTTGTTTGTGCACTTCATGTGAATTCCAAATGAAAATGATGTTAATTATCAGATTTCTTCGTTAATTTTCTTCATACAATATAACAATACATCATCTCGCATCATAAAGCTAAAGCGTTTATCCCTCTTGATGTTTGTCGGAATTTCTGCTAATAACACTGGTCCTACTGTTTCAAAATAATGCTCTTGGCTATGTAACTTCTCTATAGTAGCGTAGTATATGTTTTTTGTAACGACTGTTTCTTTTCCTATTATTTGATATTGCCCCAAATAACAAATAGAAGAAATCCCCCCTCCTGTCTCCTCTCTTACTTCACGAATTGCTGCTTGTTCTGGCGTTTCTCCTTCCTCTACTTTTCCCCCAGGAAACTCCATTCCGCGGTAGCGATGTTTTGTTAACAGCCATTTTCCTTCAAAGCTACAAATCACCCACACATGTTTAGGTTTTTTATCGTAAGGATGGTCTTCAAAAGATATTTCAACTGTATTCCCATAATAATCAATAAACTGATGCATACTACTCTCCGTTCTTTATGTAAAATGTCTGTTTCTATTTTATCATATCTGCCAGAAAAGAAAAAATTCATTTCTCTATTTGACAGAATGAATATCCGACTTCATAATAGGTACAGACGAAGCAGTTCGTTATACAAATGAAGAAAGTAGGAGAAAAATGAAGCATGTCTTTGTTTATTTCATACGCTTCTATCAAAAATGGATTTCTCCGTTATTTCCAGCAACTTGTAGGTTTCATCCTACTTGTTCTCAATACGGAATAGAAGCTATCCAGACCCACGGTGCCATCATAGGATTATTTTTAACAATCAAAAGGATTTTAAAGTGCCACCCTCTTCACCCAGGAGGTTACGATCCTGTACCATTGAAAAATAGAAAAAAGGATACATCCGGACAAGAGCAGTAGAAAATGAGAAGGTTTTTCTCATTCTCTACTGCTCTTGTCCAGTTTAAAAAATTAAATAACTTTCTCTTCATACCCTTGCGAAACACAATCAACCTTCCCTGTATGTGGATTCATTATCAAACCATGTACAGGTATATCTTTTGGGAGAAGCGGGTGCTTTTCAATTATTTCAACAGATTGTTTCACACTGTCCTCTATACTGCTAAAACCGTGGAGCCACTCATCTAAATCAACACCAAAATATTTCACCGCTGCTAATGCCTGTTCAGAAACACCTCTCTGCTTCATCTGTTGGATGATTCCCTCGGTTTCCAGCCCTCTCATACCACAATCATGATGACCAATTACACATATTTCCTCAGCTTGCAGTGCGTACACAGCTACGAGAATGCTGCGCATGACGGAGCCGAAGGGATGGGCCACAACTGCACCAGCAACTTTAATGATTTTTATATCTCCGTTAGAAAGATTCAGTGCTTTCGGCAACAACTCTACTAATCTTGTATCCATACATGAAACAATCACCAGTTTTTTCTTCGGATATTTTCCTGATTGAAAAACTTCATATCCTTTATTTTCAACAAATTTCTCATTAAACACTAACATATCTTGCAAAACTGTTGTCATTTCTTCTTCTCCCTTTCCCTTGAAAAAAATTTTCCTTTATTTATCTACTACCACTGTCTCCTTCTTTAATTGAATCCTTGTATCCCCCATTAAAATAACAAATATTACTGCTATGCCTATTGGAATAATAGCCAAAGTATAGATATGTGTAATAGAAGAGACAAAGGCCTCTACAATTTTATCTAGTATAGCCGCTGGTATCTTCGCTCTTTCAGTTGATTGGAAAATTGTTTGTGGACTGCCCATATTACCTTGATTTTCCATCCCTTTAAATGCTGTAGCCAACTTATCTGTAAACATATTGGATTGAATCGTTCCAAATATAGTTATCCCTAATGTCATTCCTAATGATCGGAAAAAAGAATTGGTTGCATTAGCTGTCCCACGATATTGCGGCTCTAAGCCATGATTAGATGATGTAGGCAATAAAGAAAAAGAGAAACCTACTCCAAGACCAGCAACCATCATAAATACAGTTAACATCCATCGTGCTGTATCAATGCTTAATGTACTTAGTAAAAACATCCCGCTTAAAAACAACACAACAGATATACCCATTAAACGACGAAAACTTGTTTTTGTCTGAAATATTCCTGAGATGGCACTTTCTACGACACTACCAAGCATCATCGGTGTTTAAACTAACCCTGCATTAGTTGCGGAACCTCCGTACACTGCCTGTACAAAAACGGGAATATACACTGTTAAAATAACAAATGTGCCACCATACAAAAAAGCAAGCATTTGTGAGGCAGCAAAAATCCGTCTCTTAAACAACCAAAAGGAAATAATTGGCTCAGTTGCTTTTGTTTCAATGTAGAGAAACCCGATGAAGGACATAGCAAATACTATAAATAAACCGATTATTTGAACAGAACTCCAAGCATATTCCTTTCCGCCAAGCTCCAAGGCAAACATTAAGCTAACAACAGCTACTACTAATGTAATTGCACCGCCCCAATCAATTTTCTGCGACCTTCTTCCTCCTACTTCATGATATGCCGTCATAATCAACAAGAATGAAAGGATACCGATTGGTACATTCACATAGAAAATCCAATGCCAACTAAGATGATCGGTAATATACGCTCCTAATAATGGACCGCACACGCTAGAAATACCAAATACAGCACCTAGTAGGCCGGTCATTTTTCCACGTTTTTCAATGGGAAATATATCGAAAACAATCGTAAAAGCAATAGGCATCAACGCTCCTCCACCAATTCCTTGAATGGTCCGAAAAATGCTCAACTGAACAATATTTTGTGCCAAACCGCAAAGAGCAGAGCCAATCAAAAACACAATGATTCCGAATAGAAAGAACCTTTTCCTCCCGTACATGTCTGATAATTTCCCAAAAATCGGCATCCCAGCCATAACTGCTACCATATAGGCGGAAGTCACCCAAACAAACTTATCGAGACCGCCTAAGTCTGCAACAATCGTTCCCATCGCTGTAGCTACTATGGTGTTATCCATAGATGAAATAAATATTCCTAATAATAAGCCAGCAACAACGAATCGTATGTTACTATCTTTAGACACCATGTTTTCGCTCCCTCTTTCTAAAGAGTATAATATCTACCGCTATTATACTCTTTAGAAAGAGGGAAAGACGAATTATAGAACTTCATCATGGACAGTTACTTCCTGCAACCTTTTTCTATTTATTTTGACACCTATCCCATCACTAGTAGGAACATGAACATGCCCTTTGTCTAATACTACTTCAGGAATAATAATATCTTCCTCCCAATATTTTTGCGAAGCTGAAATGTCTCCAGGTATAACAAAATTGGGTAAAGCTGCCAAAGCAATATTATGTGCTCTCCCAATTCCTGTTTCAAACATGCCACCGCACCAAACCGGAACTTGATGGTTCATACAGTAATCGTGAATAGCGATGGCTTCTGTTATTCCACCAACTCGCCCGCTTTTCACATTAATAACCTGGCAACTTTCAAGAGCCAAAGCCAATTTAACATCTGCTAACGAATGAATGCTTTCGTCTAGGCATATCGGTGTAGAGATTGCTTTTTGTAGCTGCGCGTGTTCCATAAATGCTTTTTCTCCAAAAGGTTGCTCAATCATCAATAGATTGTATTCATCTAATCTTTTTAATTGTTCTATGTGTTGAAGAGTATAGCTACCGTTTGCATCTGCCATTAAGGGAACTTTAGGAAATTCCTTCCGAATTGCTTCTACAACTTCTAAATCTTTCTTAGGAGAAATTTTTATTTTCACTCGCTCGTAGCCATCTTCCAAGTAAGAAGCAATTTGCTGTAACATCACTTTCGGTTCATTTATCCCAACAACGACTCCTACAGGAACCTTGTTTCGCTTTCCACCAATCGCCACCGCTAAAGGCAATTGATTCTGTTTTGCGTATATGTCCCACACTGCCCCTTCTAAACCAGCTTTTGCCATATTATTTCCTTTTACTTTAGAAAATAATGTTGTTACTTGATTAGGGTGCGATACTTTCCCTTGCAGAAGAATCGGTGCGAGAAAATCTTTTATTATGTGATAAGCGGTTTGAATTGTTTCTTCTGTGTACCAAGGTTCGGAGAAAGCTACCACCTCCCCGAACCCTGTCACTCCGTAGGTATCTTCCATTTCCACAATGATGCTTTCCCGCTCGGTATATGTACCGTAACTAGTTTGAAAGGGGGTTTTTAACTTCATCTTTGTTACATGTAGTGTTATTTTTTTTATGTTCATTTCAGTTCTTCCCACCATTCCTGCAATACTCTTCTTAATAATTTCTTTGAGGCATTACGAGGGAGTTTTTCTACAAAAAATATATTTCTCGGTATTTTGTAGTTTGCTAGTTTTTCTTGTAAAAATGTATAGATCGCTTCTTCCTTCATGTTATTGCTAACTATAAAAGCCACAGGAACTTTTCCCCAAATTTCATGACCTACACCAATCACTCCTGCATCTTCGATATGTGGATGTGATAAGAGTACATTTTCAATTTGAGCCGGATATATATTTTCTCCTCCAGAAATAAACATATCTTTCCGACGGTCTAATACATATAGAAAACCCTCATCATCCATATAGCCCATATCACCAGTGTAAAACCATCCATCAATGATATTTTCCTTCGTAGCTTCTTCTCTGTTATAGTAACCATTCATTACGTTAGGGCCAGTGACAACAATTTCTCCCTCTTCATTTCTTCCAACTTCCTTACCCTCTTTCATAATTTTTACTTGGCAAGGAAATAGCGCCTTTCCAGATGAACCAATTTTTTCAATGGCATATTCTGGAGACAGAGTAACAATTTGCGAGGCTGTTTCTGTCATCCCGTATGTTTGATAAACAGGAACTCGTTTCTCTACACACTCATTTAAAAAGGTCATTGGAGCTGGGCCACCTCCAAGAAGCATACACCGAAAGTTCGCTGGATATACTCCAGCTAGTTCCTTCACCATCTCTTTAGCCACCTTAAATACGACAGAGGTAATCGTTATCTGTTTGTCCTGTATAACTTGATTCAGTACATCTGGCTGATGATTATTTTGTACGACTATTTTCATTCCGTAGATGACATTTTTCATCAAAAGAGAGAGCCCGCTCACGTGAAAAAATGGTAAGCAAGCCAACCAACAATCGTCTTGATACAAACCGAGATTTAAAGCAGAAGCAACTGCACTATGATAATGATTTCCGTAGGTCAGCATGACACCTTTAGGATGACCAGTAGTCCCTGATGTGTATAAAATTGTATCTACATCGTCCTCGTGGAAATTTTCTTGTATTGTAATCGAATCATGTTCTCTATTTTTCACTTCGGCAATTGGATACTGTTTGTAAGAAATTCTTTCCAATATATAATCCGATATAAGAAAAATTGGCTTAGCATCATGTAACTGCCACGTGATTTCCTCTTCAGATAGACGCACATTCATCAGCAACGTAACTGCACCAACATATTTTAATGCGTGAATAACAACAATCATCTCTAAGCTATTTTTCATATGAACAGCAACTATATCTCCCATTTTCACTTCAAGAGAAGAAATTTTTTCAGCCATTTCCATTACTTGTTCGTGCAGTTGCTGAAAGGTTATTTTTTGATTACTTATTTCGATAGCTGTTCGATTTGGTGTTAAAAAAGCTCTTTGTTTTAGCCAGTTTGGTAACATGTCTCTCCCTCTTTCTATCATTCCTATTCATGATTTTAGCAAAACGTAACATCTTTAGCCAATGATGTTTCTTGCATTGTCTACTTTCATAACAAGAGGACTGTATGAATTAGAGTTTTTAGTCTAATTCATACAGTCCTCCTATTAAATTTTTTATTTCTTAATATACTTCAATGCCTTGCTTGGACATCTATCAATGATTGCCGCTACTTCATCAGCATCGGCTGCATCGGCCATTATCCAAGGTCGACGCTCAACATCAAACACTTCACCATTCCCCTTTACACATTCAGCTGCATGTTCACATATTTCCCTTTTAAAGAAAACATCAATTTTTTCCCCAGAATATTCCCGATAACCTTGTTCTAATAATTCTTTTTCGTTCATGATATTTCCCCCTTTGTAAAAATATTTGACTCAACATCATTATATCAAAAATTTTCAGTGCAAAATGAAGAAAAGTGTCAAAAATGTGTCTGAATTTTAATTTTTCAAAAAAATAAGAATCAGTAAAATTTGTATATGAACAAGGAAAATAGGAATGTTTGAAAAGAGATACTTTCCCCTTTTCAAACATCCCAATCTACTATAAAAGTAAAACTTTGTTCAGTGAGAGTCTTACTGTCCGTTCATACGAGGTAAAATCACGGAAAACGAGGGAACTGATCAAAATCAGGCTTCCGTTTTTCCTTAAATGCATCTCGGCCTTCTTTCGCTTCATCTGTAGTGTAGTACAGTAATGTTGCATCTCCAGCAAATTGTTGAATTCCCGCTAAGCCGTCTGTATCTGCGTTGAAAGCAGCTTTCAAGAAACGAAGTGCAGTCGGGCTCTTTTCAAGCATTTCCTCACACCATTTTACCGTCTCATCTTCTAACTGCTCTAGTGGTACAACTGTATTTACCAACCCCATATCAAGTGCTTCTTGGGCACTGTATTGACGGCATAGGTACCAAATTTCACGTGCTTTTTTATGGCCTACAATTCGTGCTAAATAGCCTGAACCATAGCCAGCATCAAAGCTACCTACTTTTGGACCAGTTTGTCCGAATACAGCATTATCAGCTGCAATTGTTAAATCACAAACAATATGTAAAACATGTCCTCCACCGATAGCATAACCAGCTACCATTGCTACTACTGGTTTTGGAATTGTTCGAATCAAACGCTGTAAATCCAATACATTTAAACGTGGAATCTGGTCATCACCTACATATCCGCCATGGCCGCGAACTTTTTGGTCTCCTCCAGAACAGAAAGCTTTTCCACCTTCTCCAGTTAAAATAATAACTCCTACACTTGCATCATCTCGAGCGCGGGCAAAAGCATCAATCATTTCCGAAACTGTTTTCGGCGTAAAAGCATTATGTACATGAGGTCGATTAATCGAAATCTTTGCAATTCCATTATACTTTGAATAAATAATCTCCTCATATGGTCGTTGTACTTCCCATTCAATAGTCATTCAAAATCCCCTTTCTAAATTTTTACTTAGGTTGCGGACAAATACGCAAAAATCTATTGTCTTACGGGTTAGGTGAGAAGGGTGGTTGGTCTTTAACCACCCTTCTCACCTAACCACCTCCTTACTATTGTATCAAATTTTTCTCGGTTTTCCACATGAAGTGCATGACCTTCACTAGAAAATTTTTCTACAAAAGCATTTGGCAACTCTTTTGCTAATAAATTTGCCAGTTGACAGAATTTCTTATCTAGCTCACCACAGAGGATAATAGTAGGAAAAGAAAATTCCTTTAATTGTTCCCAATAAGATGGTTGTACCCCAGTTCCCATCCCCCGTAAGCTATTCGCTAGCCCTATTTCATTTTGATCAAGCCGTTCCTCACGAATTCTACTTTGAATTGCTACAGGTAAATCTTTTTGAGTGGTAAATAAAGGAAGGTTTTCCCAGTAATGAACGAAATCCTTTATCCCTTCTTCTTCAATTTTAACTGATAACTTCTCATCTTGTTGGCGACGACTTTCCCGCTCTTCCTCCGACTTAATACCTGCTGTTGTACTTTCTAAAATAAGCGTTTGTATCCGTTCTGGATAAAGAGCTGCTATAGAAATTGCCAACCTCCCCCCCATAGAATAACCTAGAATATGAGCTGTTTCTACCTGTAAAAAATCAAGTAATCCAATCATATCTGCCGCTACTTTTTCCACACTGTATCTATCACTGTTCGCTGGTGATTCTGTTTGACCGTGACCGATTAAATCGACTGCAATGACTTTATTTCCTTTGCTCCAGCTTGGCACAAAATAATCCCATGTTTTCTTACTACCTGTAAAGCCGTGTAACAAGAGAATTGCTTCTCCCTCTCCTGTTACATCATAGCTATATACAACGCTATTTATCTTTATTTCCATGTCTTCACCGCATTCCAAATTTCCTGATGAAGCACTCTGTTTTCTTCTCTATCTGTTACAACTTCAATGACTTTTAATCCTTTTTCTGCAAAGCTATTGGTAACTTTTTCCCCGAAATCATTCCAGTCCGTCACCCGATGAAATGTCCCACCGTACATTTTTACAGCATACTCATAATCTAAACTAAGAGGAGTTCCGAATAACGATTCAAAATGTTTTTCTTCTTTTCGCTGAGGTAAGAAAGAAAAAATACCACCGCCATCATTATTAACAAGAACAATTGTTACGTTTATATCATGCAACTTTGCACTTAATAACCCATTCATGTCATGGAAAAAAGATAGGTCACCAATGAGTAGCAATAGCGGTTCCCCAGTAATACTTGTACCTAAAGCGGTAGAAACAACGCCATCAATTCCATTTACCCCTCGATTGGCAAAGATACGAACATTTTTTTCATCTGTTGTAAAAAAAGTATCTACATCACGAATAGGCATGCTGTTTCCTACAAAAAAGATACTGCTTTCTGGGAGAAGTTTTTGAATTTCCTGGACAACCTTCCCTTCAAAAAAGCCTTCATGATTGTTGGCTTTCGCTAATTTTTCTTTTGTCCAGTTATTCATGGATCGCCATTCCTCTAGCCAAGATGTTTTGGCTCTTTTTGTTATTTTTCTACTGATTTCTTCACAAAAACTTTTTTCATGACAAATGATTTTTTCGGAAGTAAGTAAGGTATAATCTCTCCAACTACTGCCTTCTTCAACTACAAGAGACCTTGCCTGAGCTTGCATGTTCAGCCATTGATACATTGCTTTTGAAACAGGCATCGCGCCAAACCGAACAATAACATCAGGTTGTAATGACAGAGCCGTCTGCTCTCCCCGTAAAAAGGTATCGTAGCAATCAATCACAAATTCTTTTTTATGAGTACCGCTTCTTAGTCCAGATAAAGGATCAGCGATAATTGGATATCCAGTTGCCTCGGCAAAGGAAATGATTTCATCTTTGCTGTTTTCTACACCTTCTCCGCAAATAATTACGCCTTTTTCATATATAGAAAACAAATCCACAAATTCATCTATTTGCTGCAGTGATGTTTCACCCTTTACCACTCGCCTGTGAGCATCTCCATTTAATCTACCATGCTCCCACAAATTTTCCAGTAATAAGTTCGGTAGCAGCGGTTCTCGTAAAGGGACATTAATATGGACTGGTCCAGCAGGAGTGTGAGTAGCACTGACCAAGGCCCTTGCTACTGTCATTCGTACATAATGAAACATTTTCTCTGTTGCTTCTGGTAACGCCAGCTCAATAAATTCCTTTGCAAAATTACCGTACAATTGTAATTGGTTCATCGCTTGAGGTGCGCCTATATCACGCAATTCATGGGGGCGATCAGCTGTTAATACTAGTAATGGCACCCTTGCGTGATATGCCTCCACTACTGCTGGGTAATAATTGGCTGCGGCTGTCCCTGATGTACATAGTAGCGCAACTGGCTTTTGGGTTGCTTTGGCAATTCCCAAAGCAAAAAAAGCTGCGGAACGCTCGTCCACTTGTAAATATGTACAAATATTTTCATTTTCCTCCAGCAACATTGCCAGAGGGGTAGAGCGAGATCCTGGACTAATTACTGCATGGGAAATATCCGTTTTTGCCATCTCATCTACTAATGCTCCTAAATATGCTGTCATTTCATCTGTATGATTCACGAAAACTCTCCCCCTAAAGCTGTCATCATTGGTGTAAATTTTACTTTTGTTTCTTCATATTCTTCTTTTGCACATGAACCTTCCACAATACCGCATCCGGCAAATAAGGACATTTCCTCTCCGCACATGATCCCGGAACGAATTGCCACTGCAAATTCTCCATCTCCCGCTCCATCAATCCATCCAATCGGTGCGCCATACCAACCTCGGTCCAAATGCTCATAATGGCGAATCATTTCCACTGCTTTTTTTTGCGGAAATCCTCCTAATGCAGGTGTTGGGTGAAGTTTTCTCACCATTTGCAAAAGGGTGGTATTCTCTTTACCTATGCCGTAAACAGGTGTACACAAATGGAAAATATTTCTCATTTCCAAGATAGTTGGCTCTGTGGGAATTTTCACTTCTTCACATGCTTCCATCATTACCTCTCTAATCATCTCAACAACATACTTATGCTCCTGAAGATTTTTTTTGTCGTGGAGTAACTGATTTTGGCGTCTACTATTTTCCGAGATAGAGTCTGTTTTACCAATTGAACCTGCCAAGCACATGGATGTGTAAATATTTCCTTCCGCTTTCATTAATCGCTCCGGCGTAGCTCCTATGAAACATTTCTCTCCGATTTCAAAAGAAAATATATAGCTAGTATGTTGCTGTTCAAGCAATCTCTCTATAATGGCAACAGAGTCACAACTTTCTGTGAATGTGACTCTCCATTCTCTCGCCAAAACTACTTTTCCAACGGATTCTTCCTTCATACAAGAAAGTACATAATCTACTGTTTTCATCCACTTTAGCGGTTCAATTTCTTCATGAGAATTAATAGAAGGAATTTCCATATTCACTGCATTTCCTTCTATCAATTGCCCTCGTTCCATTTCATATCTAGCTATGATAATATCTACATTATCCTCTGGCGTGATGACAATATTCGTTGTTAAAGTTACTCTTGTACCATCTACTTTCAATAAAAATTTTGGTAAAATAAAGTATTCTTCTGCGAAACCTTCCCATAAATATGTTGTCCCTTTTTCTGAATCAAAAGAAAACCCTCCAAAAATCATTGGGTTATCTTCACCGTTAGAAGTAATCATATTCTTTAATAAGCTCTCCCATTGGGCTTCCACATCTTCCATTAACTCATAAGCAAAGCCTATTCCAATCATGATTTCTCCGGAAGGATTTCTCCAGAAAAAGCGACGCTTGTTATACAGATGTACTCCTATACCATAAAAAGAGAGGGGATTCCTCCATTGGAAAGTTTCTTTTTTCGTTACCAAAATATTATCTTTATATATTCCAGCTTTTTTCCTTGCCTTTTTTATTAAATCATTTACACTCTGTTCTTTTGTAACCATGGTAGTTTCTCCTTCTATCAAAAATTGAGTGAGAGTACCCCATTCAGTTTATTGTCCGTAAATTCATTATAATACAACCATCTCTTTTTGTGTGTTTTTTTGCCTAAAAGCTTTGCCGAAAAAACATTTACACGTATGAAGAAAGAAACAACTTCTCTATGGATGCTTTATCTTTGACACATGCTGAATGTTTTTCTAAACTAGTATTAAGAAGAAGTTATTTCACCAAGGAGGTGTTGTTTCTATGGAAGTTGCTATGGCCACAGAGAAACGGAAGAACTGGAAAGTTTGGTGGAATTTGTGTAGGCCCCACACACTAACAGCCAGTTTCGTTCCTGTCTTTCTTGGGACGGCCTTTGCATTAGAGTCATCTGGAATCAGACAGATTCATATTCCTTTGTTTATAGCAATGCTCATAGCTTCATTAGTTATTCAAGCTGCTACAAATATGTTTAATGAGTACTTTGATTTCACTCGGGGATTAGATAATGAAGAATCAATCGGAATCGGTGGTGCCATTGTCAGAGATGGTATTCAAGCAAAGCATGTTCTTTATCTCGCTTGGACGTTGTTCGGTTTGGCAGTACTGTTGGGAGTATACATTAGTATGAATAGTAGTTGGTGGGTTGGTCTCACCGGAACTATTTGTATGCTTGTTGCTTATTTGTATACAGGTGGTCCATTTCCCATTGCCTACACACCCTTTGGTGAATTAACTTCCGGCTTCTTTATGGGATTTGTGATTATCTTGATTGCCTTTTTCATTCAAATCGGTGAAATAACTTCCGAAGCAGTATTCATTACTTTGCCAACTTCTTTTTTAATCGGAGCTATTAACCTTGCTAACAATATTCGCGACCGTGTCAATGACAAAGACAATGGAAGAAAAACCATTGCTGTTTTAGCAGGGAAGGACAAGGCAGTGAAAATTCTTGCCGCTATGTTTGTGATTGCTTATGTTTGGACTGCCTGTTTAATAATTACGAGTACTGTTTCTATCTGGGCTCTTTGTGCATTCTTCAGCATTCCCAAGGCTATTCAAGCAGTGAAAGGGTTTATTGGAAAGTCGTTACCAATTGAAATGATGCCGGCGATGAAGTTTACAGCACAAACGAATACATTATTTGGCTTTTTGCTTTCTTCCGGATTATTCATTGGCTATATTATTTCTGTTTTGTAAATAATACCTAGGAAAGAATAGAAAGGAGTGTTTTTCATGCTTACTTCAACTCAACTACATCATTTTCGCTCTGTGCTTGAGGAAGAAAAAAATCTTCTTCTTGAACAGACAGAAGTGGATATCCCTTTATCTGAACGTGATTCTGTCGGTGAATTATCAGCTTACGATAATCACCCTGCTGATTTAGGGACAGAGCTATATGAACGTGAAAAAGATTTAGCACTAAATGAACTTGCTCATGAAGATTTGGTGGCTATCGACAAAGCTTTACACGCAATCGATAATGGAAAATATGGTTCATGCGCTGTTTGTCGAAAGGAAATCCCTTTAGAAAGATTAGAAGCTATTCCGACAACCTTATATTGCAAGGAACATTCTCCTGCTCAAAGA
>DAIDKD010000043.1:13309-15890 GCA_027451065.1 Bacillaceae bacterium
GTCCAGTTGAAGAAGAAATGATGCACGCACCATCAGATCGAGGAAACCAAGGTGACCCTGAAGATATTCTTCAAGATGTGATGAATTACGGTTCATCTGAAACACAATCTGATTTTGCTACAAATGAAGAATTGAATTATAACGAAATGTTTATTGAATCTGAAGAAGCTGTTGGGTATGCAGAGGATTTTGAGGACTTTATTGGAACTGATATCGATGGAAAGCATAAAACTGTATACAATTTAAGTAAAAACGAACACGCAAAAAAACTGAATATCAGAACATTGGATGATTTAGAGAAAGAATCTGAGGACAGTAGGGAATAGTAGACAACTATGGTATAATGCTGTCTCCACAGACTTAGCCGTACTTTCTAGGTTGTGAAAATCGGTCGGATTTTGACCATTTTTCACAACTCTTTTCTATTTTTCATTTTTTTCCAAAAAGAAGAAAATAAAAAACAGCAGGAAGCTCTTGTCAATTTTCTACCCCCTTGCTATGATGGGTATACAAATATCTGAGAAAGGCGGTTTTTTATGTCTGATAGTGAAGCATTGTATCTTATTTTGGAAAAGATTACTTCTTTGGATGAAAAGATTACTTCTTTGGATGAAAAGGTTACTTCTTTGGATGAAAAGGTTTCTTCTTTGGAAAGTGAATTAGGTTCTGTGAGAAATGAATTAACAGACTTGAGACATGGGCAGGATAAAATGAGAGGCATACTGGACAGTGTGTATACACAAACAGGATTTCTTTCAGAATTTCGTACAGAGGCGAACGAAAAACTAGATGTGCTATCAAGTGAATTTAAAAGTATTGAAATTGTCACAAAAGAAAACACCTATGATATTACTAAATTAAAAGGTATTGAATTAAGAAACGTTAAGTAACCATACAACAGACTGTGGTGAATAGGAACAGTCAATTCTCACAGTCTGTATATTTTTTGAACCTAATCATATATGAAGGTACATCCATCTCCTTTTTCAAGAGCATGTTATCCTAGTAGCTAACATACTCTTGAAAAAGGAGGTGCTTTCTTGTTTCTTGATAAAAATATCGCTTCTCTGCTTGCCGGTTGTTGTATGGAGACGTATGCTCAATTTAATAATAAAGGTGCTTTTACAATCCCAAACGGTTTTCAACTTGTTACTGACTTTGAAGCAACTACCTTTGATAAGAGATCTTTATTTGGATTTATTTTAGAATCTGAAAAATATATTGTTGTCGCTTTTCGCGGAACGAAAACTGATCGTGAGTGGATTGCTGATTTTACCATTGACCAAGTACCTTTCCCATATGTACAAAGCAATATAGAAATTCATGGAGGATTTCTTCCCATTTATCAATCATGCCGTGAAACTATTTTGTACCATCTCTCCAAGCTTTCCAAGGTAAAGCCTCTTCTTATTACTGGCCATAGCCTCGGTGGCGCACTAGCGACGTTATTAACATTAGACAGTATCCACTCTACCTCATTTCAAAATATAAGCCTAGCTACCTTTGGAGCACCGAAAGTTGGCAATAAAGCATTCAAAACTTTTTTTAACAATGTGGTTCCTACCAGTTATCGCTTTGTAAATTTATACGACATTGTCCCTCTACTTCCACCAACATTCATCAAAAATAAAAAAGAACCTGCATATTTTCATACAAAAAGTCTTATCTCCTTCTCATATGATGCAGGTTCCATTTTAGAAAATCATACAATGACTACTTATCAAAAAGGACTACAAGGAAAGATTTTCAAATAACCCTTTAGTGAACATGTATCCCTTGTTCTACTCCCCATATTTCCTTTGCGTATTCTTTGATTGTACGGTCACTTGAGAAATAACCGGATGCTGCAATATTAGCAATGCTCATTTGTGTCCATTTTTCTTGATTCGTATAAGCTTTTCCTACCAATTCTTGTGTTTCTGCATAAGATTCAAAATCTTTTAACACAAAGTACTCATCTTGTTGCATCAATGAATAATAAATGGTTTCAAACTCACTACGGTTCACAGAAGAGAAGAACCCGTTGATTAATTGATCCAACACAGTTTGAATACGTTTATTATAATGATAATAATCACTTGGATGATAGCCACCATTTCGCTGGTACTGCATTACTTCCTCTGCTGTTAAACCAAAAATAAAGATGTTATCTGCTCCTGCTTTTTCCATCATTTCAACATTGGCTCCATCCAATGTTCCTACTGTCACTGCACCATTCATCATAAATTTCATGTTTCCAGTTCCTGATGCTTCTTTGCTGGCAGTAGATATTTGTTCGCTCACATCTGATGCCGGGAAGATATTTTCAGCTAAAGATACACGATAATTCTCCAAAAAGATAACTTTTAGTACATCTTTCGTTTGCGGATCATTATTCACTTTATCTGCCAGTGCATTAATTAATTTAATGACCTTCTTTGCATAATAATATCCAGGTGAAGCTTTCGCACCAAAGATAAACGTACGCGGTGTGATTGAAAAATTAATATCTTCTTTTAAACTATTATTTAATTCTATTGCTTTTACAAGAGAATTATAAGATATATCTAATAAATCTTTATTATTTTTCCCATTAATGGAA
>DAIDKD010000044.1:0-1771 GCA_027451065.1 Bacillaceae bacterium
TTAATCATTTGAAAAATTTTGGCATCACTGGACCGGAATCAGTGGCGTATGTTGGTGGGAATGGAAAGATGAATGAGTTTCAAGCGGCGATGGGACTTTGCAATATGAAGTATATTGATAGAGAAATAGGGAAAAGAAAAAGAGTAGTAGAAAGATATCGAGAAAATTTAAAAGATATTGCTGGTGTCACCATTCACCAAGAGCAAAAAGGGGTTACGTACAATTATTCTTATTTTCCGGTTTTGTTTGATGGGGAAAACATCAGTCGGGATGATATTTCTACAAACTTGCAAGAGCACGGAATACTGGCACGGAAATATTTTTATCCAACAGTCAATAGTTTTGAGTGCTATCGTGAGGAGTACAATTCGAATGATACTCCAATAGCAAAGTCCATATCAGAAAAGGTGTTAACACTGCCATTATATGCAGATTTATCGTTGGCAGAGGTAGATAAGATTTGTGAAATAATCAAAGAAGAGGTGTGGAGAAATGAAGGGGATTATTTTAGCGGGCGGCAATGGCACGCGGCTTTATCCTATGACAATGTCGG
This sequence comes from Bacillaceae bacterium, assembly GCA_027451065.1. GTDB lineage: Bacteria > Bacillota > Bacilli > Bacillales > Bacillaceae_G > DAIDKD01. The sequence continues at coordinate 554 of DAIDKD010000044.1, forward strand.
TTTCTAAGCAATTATTACCGATATACGACAAGCCATTGATTTATTACCCGTTATCTGTATTAATGTTGGCAAGTATTAGGGATATCTTAATTATCTCCACACCAGCGGATACGCCAAACTTTCAAAAGTTGCTAGGAGATGGGTCTTCTCTTGGAATCAACTTGTCTTATCAGGTGCAAGTAGAGCCAAGGGGATTAGCAGATGCATTTATTCTAGGTGAGGAATTTATTGGTGACGACAGTGTTTGTTTAATCCTCGGGGACAATGTATTTTACGGACAAGATTTAACAGAGATTTTAACGAAGGGAAAATTACTTGAAAAGGGTGCGGCAATTTTCGGCTATCCAGTGAAAGATGCTCGCGCTTTTGGAGTAGTTGAATTTGATGAAAATCATAAGGTCATTTCCATCGAAGAAAAACCAGCAAAGCCTAAATCAAATTATGCAGTTCCAGGTTTATATTTTTACGATAATCAAGTAGTGGAAATCGCGAAAAACGTGGCTCCTTCTCATCGTGGAGAAATTGAAATCACAGCCATCAATAATGAGTATTTGAAACGAGGAGAGCTACATGTCATCCTGTTAGGACGTGGAATGGCATGGCTAGATACGGGGACACCTGAAGGAATGTTGAAAGCAGCGGAATATGTGGAGGCAGTTCAGTCAAGGCAAGGATTTTATATTGCTTGTTTAGAAGAAATTGCTTGGCGCAGGGGCTTTATCAATGACCGCCAGTTGAAAGTGGTTGGTGAAAAGTTACTGATGACAGATTACGGCCAATATATTTTGAGTTTATTGCAACAAGATGTCGGAAAAGAGAAAGGACCACTCCTTTTCCGACATCTTGCCGAAAGGGTCAACTAGGCATAAGAGGGGTGAAGGAATGAGAACAATACTAGTAACAGGTGGATCAGGATTTATCGGAAGCAACTTTATCAAGCTGATGCTGAAAAAACATGCTGACTACAACATCATCAATTTGGACCTATTAACCTATGCGGGAAATCTAGAGAATATAAAGGATATTAGTCATCAGCAAAAATATACCTTTATCAAAGGAGATATTCGCAATAGAGAAAAGGTTGAGGGGATATTCAAAGAACATGAGGTTACTGCTGTTATTAACTTCGCCGCCGAATCTCATGTAGATAGAAGTATTGAAAATCCAGAAGTTTTCTTATCTACAAATGTGCTGGGTACACAAGTTTTACTTGATGTG
>DAIDKD010000044.1:1781-15833 GCA_027451065.1 Bacillaceae bacterium
GGCGAAGAAGTATTGGAAGGTGAACCCGACTGATAAATATTGTAAAGAGTATCAAAAGGGAGTGAAGTTTCTACAAGTCTCAACAGATGAGGTGTACGGAACTTTAGGAAAAACAGGAATGTTCACTGAAACAACTTCTCTCATGCCAAACAGCCCGTACTCTGCCTCAAAAGCCAGTGCTGATATGGTAGTAAGAGCCTATCACGAAACCTTTGGAATGCCAGTAAATATAACAAGATGCAGCAATAATTATGGGCCTTATCAATTTCCAGAAAAGCTAACTCCGTTGATGGTTAGCAATTGCTTGCAGGACAAGTCACTACCAATATACGGAGATGGGTTGCAAATAAGGGATTGGCTTTATGTAGAGGATCATTGTGAGGCGATTGATGTTGTCCTTCATCATGGAAAAGATGGTGAGGTGTATAATATCGGCGGGAATAATGAAAGGACGAATTTGGAAATGGTGAAGCTCATCGTATGTGCTCTTGGGAAATCAGAAAGCTTGATTCAATATGTAGAAGATCGTCTAGGGCATGATCAAAGATATGCTATTGATAACACAAAAATCACCACAGAACTAGGGTGGAGACCACAGCATACCTTTGAACAGGGGATGAGGGAGACGATTCAGTGGTATTTAGAGAATAGGGAATGGATGGAAAGCATTACTTCGGGAGATTACGTACACTACTATGAAAAAATATATGGGGCCTACAGATAGGAATACAGAAAATGGGAGTGAGAGTAATTGGCAACCAAAATAAGTGTAATCGTGCCAGTGTACAAAGTGGAAGCATATCTCAGGCCCTGTATCGAATCGATTATTAACCAAACCTATCAGAACTTAGAGATTATCCTGGTGGATGATGGTTCTCCTGACCAATGTGGAAGCATTTGTGATGAATATGCACAGAAAGATAGACGTGTGAGGGTGATTCATAAAGCCAACGGTGGTTTATCAGATGCTAGAAATGCAGGGCTGGATATTGCTACGGGTGAGTATATCGGCTTTGTGGATAGTGATGATTATTTGGAACCGAATATGTATGAAGTATTATACCAGACAATCACTGCTCGTGATGTAGATTTATGTATTTGCAACTTCTTACGTGTTGATACTCGTGGAAATGAAGTGATTGCAGAAAATCGATGGCTGTCTTCAAGTGACGAATTCATTGATGGGCACACAGCAATGGCAAGATTGGTTACCAATACAAACGGTTATTGGTCCATTGCTTGGAACAAAATATATCGTAGAAAATTATGGGAGAAGCTACGTTTTCCAAAGGGAAAAATTCATGAAGATGAATTTATTATGCATCGTATATTTGACAGGTGTATGGGCATCGCTTGTATCGCTCAGCCCCTTTACTGCTACAGAGTAGCTCCTGATAGCATTATGACTAGTAAATACAGCATGAAAAGACTGGATGTTGTAGAAGCAATGTTTGATAGAATTTTATTTTACCATGAGAAAAAATACTATCAGCTTGCGGCTGAGACGAACCATCAGGCATTTGCCCTTTTACTCACTGCGTATAGCAAGTTGGATATGAAAGATAAGCAAGCAAAAAAGGGATATTTTGAAAGGAAAAAAAAGTGTCAAGAGATATACTTCAAGACAAAAAGTACTTTCCATGAAAGTTTGAAGAGGAAGGTTCAAAAAGAAGTATTCTTTATGATTCCTCACATATACGTTTGGACATGGAAATTCTATTCTTTTGTAAAGTATTGAAGACAGCTTGAGGAGGAACTTAGGTGAAAGTTTGTATTGTCAATCACGACTTCTGTTTAGGCGGAGTGGAGAGAGTTGCCATTGAGATAGCCCAAGGCTTGCGGAGTATAGAAGGATATGAAGTATCTCTGATCAATTTTTTTGGTAATCATAAACTTTTTTATGATACGAGTGGAGTGTGCGTGATTAATAATAAAAAAAGAAGATTGCTGATGGAAAGAATCCAATTGCGCTGTATGACAGATTATTACAAATTTACCAACAAAGGAACCCTTTCCTTGTCCCGCTGTTTTAAAAGACAACTGAAAGGCTTAATCTCCATCATCGAGAAAAATCTTTTTGATTGCATGATTTTATGTCAAGGTATCCTAACAGCGCTAATTCCTTCTTTAAAGAAGCGATTTCCACAACTGAAAATCATTGCTTGGCAGCATAATCCTTATGATGTGTATACCCAAAAAGTGTATGCGCCCTATTTAGATGAATACTTGGAGGGACTGGAAAAAGCGGATTATGTTGTGTGTTTGACAAAACATGACCAGCAGTACTTCGGGCAACACAATGAGCATACTACTTATATTTATAATCCAGTTACCATTCAAAATAGTGAGGTTAGTGATTTACAAAGCAATAACATTATTTTTACAGGAAGATTAGCAATAGAACAGAAAGGATTGGATTACTTAGTAGACATTGCTGAAAAATCACCGAGCAAATGGACGTGGCTTCTTGCAGGGGAAGGCCGGGATGAGAAGAAGCTAAAAATGATGATTGCCAAGAAAAAAATTGGTCCAAAAGTAAAACTATTAGGAGCATTGCGAGGGAAGTACTTGAACAATCATTACGTGAGTGGATCTGTCTTCATTTCAACATCAAGGTTTGAAGGGTTACCCTTGGTATTGTTAGAGGCGATGAGTTGTGGTTTACCTATTGTATCCTTCGATATCCCAGGGGCGAGAGAAGTGCTAGATGATGGAGAATGTGGCATATTGGTTGAAAAATATGACACAAACCAATTTTCGAACGAAGTAAAAAAATTAATGAACGATGAGTCGTTGCGGAAGTTCTATCAGAAAAAAAGCTTAATGAGGGTGAAGGATTTTTCCCGTGAACACATCATAGAAGAATGGAGAAGTCTTATCGGTGGGTAATGAAAGAGGGGGATGGAAGTGATAGTTACGATAAAAAAATTATTACCTAAGAAGTTAAAAAGAGAGATAAAAGGATTCATGACGCTCAACCCTTTTGATCCTCAACTGAAAAATGAAAAGAAATTATTCGTTTTCGGGACGCCTACTCATGGGAATTTAGGAGATCAGGCAATTGCCTATGCCCAAGAGAAATTTTTAGAAAAGTATTTTCCGAATGTTACTGTCATTGAAATTCCAGATATACATACAGTTTCCTATATTAGATCCGCAAAGGCCATCTTACACAAGGAAGATATCATATTCATTCATGGTGGTGGCAATATCGGTGACTTATATTTGCAGGTAGAAGAGGAAAGAAGAGAGGTGATCCGTAGCTTTCCAAACAATAAAATCATCCAATTTCCTCAATCCTATACTTTTACGAAGGAGGGAGGAGGAAAAGAAGTGGTAAAATCAGATAAAATCTATCAAAGAAACAAACAAAATCTAACTATTGTTGCAAGAGAAACGAAAAGCTCTCAGAAATTCAGGGATTTATTTAAGGAAAACAATCATCTCTTAGTACCTGATATTGTCCTGTCTTTAGATGAGAGAAGAGAATCGAAAAGAAACGGAATTCTCCTATGTTTAAGGAACGACGTAGAAGGAATCCTTTCAGGCCAGCAGCAGAGTTCAGTAATTACTGCATTGAAAGAGAAATATTCTCAGGTGACAGTTACAGATACAGTTGTTGACTACCGTGTTTTTCAACAGAACAGATATGAAGAGTTAAATAAGAAGTGGGATGAGTACAGGCAGTCGCAAGTAGTCATTACCGATCGGCTTCATGGAATGATTTTTGCGGCTATTACAGGAACACCATGTATCGTCTTTGATAATTTTAATCAAAAGATTCAGAAGACCTATTTTGATTGGTTGCAGGAGTTGGATAGTATTAGATTCGTTGATGTTCTTACAAACTTCAATATGACCGATATCAAAGAAGAAGTTGCTAAACTGATAGACCACGAGACGAAAATGTTTGAGGTTGGCGACAAATACCAACCACTGATTGACGAGATACGTATAACACTCTAGGGAATGGCGGAAGGAAGATATGGGAAGATATCGAAAATTAATGAGTAACACATTGCTATTTGCAATTGGAAATCTTGGGAATAAGTTTATCGGCTTCTTTTTGGTTCCATTTTATACTTTCTATTTATCCGCTAGTGAGTTTGGAACCATTGATTTATTGACTACAACAACTGGCTTGTTGCTACCAGTATTTTCATTTGGCATATTTGATGCTGTGTTACGATTTACCATGGAAGGAAAGGAGCAAACGAAGATACTGAGTAGTTCCTTGATGGTTGTTTTCTTAGGTATGTTACTTAGTATTCTGTGCTACCCCTTATTAACATTTCTGCCAATCCCGAATTCTTATTTTTTGTATTTTTATCTGCTTTTATTTTTGCAAGGGATCAATGCAGTTTTCATGCAGTTTATCCGAGCTACCAATAAAATGAAGCTTTTTACGATAAGCAGTCTGCTGACAACTGTTGTTACATTGTTGTTGGCTGTATTTTTTTTGAAGTATTATCAATTAGGAATGACTGGCTATTTGTTTACCTTGATAGGAGCGGGCTTTTTCTCCATGGTGTTGTTATTTTTTGCTGGGAAAATTTATCAGGATATTGATATAAAAGCTGTGGATACTAGTACGATGCGTACGATGTTGCTTTATAGTTTGCCTCTTATCCCTAATTCTCTTATGTGGTGGCTGATGCAATTATCAGACCGGTATATGATTGCGTTCTTCTTAGGAGCTGGAGCCAATGGATTATTTGCTGTTGCCAATAAAATTCCTAGTCTATTAAGTATGGTTCATGCTATTTTTTTTCAAGCTTGGCAATTAGCAGCCATTGAAGAACGGGACAGTGGGGACAAGACTACCTTTTTCAATCATGTTTTTTCCATGTTATTTGCTGTGATGGTTCTGAGTACATCGGCTATCCTTCTTATCTTGAAGTTTGTAATAGGTCATTTGATTGCGCCAGAATTCTATGATTCATGGCAATATGTACCGTTTTTATTGATTTCTGTGATATTTTCCAGTTTCTCTGGCTTTTTAGGAACGAATTATATCGCAATGAAGAAAACTAGTGGTGTGTTGAAAACTTCTGTTGTTGGAGCTGTTGTTAGTGTAGTTTCGAATCTCATCCTTCTGCCTGCATTTGGACTGAACGGCGCTTCTTTTTCTATTATGCTTAGCTTTTTTGTTATTTGGGTGCTAAGGATGATTGATACGAGGAAGTTTGTTACGATAAGAATTCATTGGTTGCAGTTCGTGTTGAGTTTTTTCGTGCTGTTTTTGCAAATTGGGTTGTTGTATGTAGGGGGAAGGTTTGAATATTTGTGGGGAGCGGGGTTGTTTGTGTTGTTGATGGTAATTCAAGTGCCGACGTATCGGGTTGTGAGAGAGTTGTTTGGGGGAAGGAGGGGTGGGAAGCGGGTTGCGGAGTTGTTGCAGTGAGTTGGGTATAATATGGAAATTTCTTTTAGGGATATGGATATCTTTGTTACCAGTCTGTATGGAAAGGGACACCTTTCCATACAGACTAGTGATTATTATTCAACCAATTGCAGTTCTTTCTCTACTTGCAGTTGCTTGTCTATCCGTTTAAAGAAACTATTTGCCATATGTTTAGCGACCCCTCCAAGAATTGTGCTTCCAATTTTCGCGATTTTACCGCTGACTTCAGCTTCACAATTCCAAGCCAGTTGGCATGTATCTTCGTTAGAAGCTATTAGTTTACAATCTATTTTAGCAGTAGCGTTCCACCGTTTCGCAATGATAAAAAAGTGATGGGGAGCGTTAACGTCTTCCCATTTAATATTGCAAGTATAGCTACCTTTGATTGCTCCAATCGCTACATCTAAATGTACTTGATGCTCGCCATTATCTTCAAGAGAGATTCCTTCGCATCCGGGAACCGCATTTTTTACTACTTCGGTGTCGTGTAGAGCTTCCCAAATAGTATCTGCCGGTTGGTCAAATTTGACTTTTCCATTAAATTTCATATGTAATGTATCCTTTCGAGTTTTGTTAGGTGTATGATTAATATTTTACTAGAGATGAACCTTTATTCCTACTATGAGTTTTGTTTATTCTGAAATATGAGTGGAAGTCCTTTTGAACAATGAGGCTTACCTACATATCCGAAGATTTCACATTGACACCAAGTGCTTCGTGGATTACTCTATTATAAAGAACAAAAATAAAAATAAAAGTAGGATAAAAAATGAAATTTAGCGTTTTGATGTCTGTGTATCATAAAGAGCGACCAGATTTTCTCAACCAGTCAATAGCAAGCATCTTGAATCAAACAACGCCTCCAGATGAAATTGTTCTAGTAGAGGATGGACCGTTGACAGATGAGCTATATGATATAATAAGCGGCTATCAAAAGAAGTATGATGGTCTTTTTCGTGTAGTAAAGCTTAAGGAAAACCGTGGTCTAGGCAATGCTTTAGCAATCGGGATAAAACACTGTAACCATCACCTAATAGCGAGAATGGATACGGATGATGTTGCAAGAGAAGATCGCTTCGCTGTACAATTAAAAGAGTTTGAAAAGTCACCAGATTTAGATATTGTCGGAAGTCATATTATTGAATTTGAACATTCTATTCAGAAAACATTATCAAAAAGGTTGTTACCAATTGAGCATAAGGATATCTACCAGTTTGCCAAACGGCGAAATCCATTCAATCATATGACCGTCATGTTTAAAAAAGAAAGTGTCTTACAGGCTGGAAACTATAAGGATTATTGTGGATTTGAAGATTATTACTTATGGGCGAGAATGTTGAAAAATGGTTGCCAGGGCAGAAATATTGACGACTTCTTAGTTTATGCAAGAGCGGACGACAATATGATGAAGCGCCGCGGTGGAATAAGTTATCTTTTGTCTATGTTAAAGGTGAAAAGGGAGATTTATAGATTAGGAATGTCTAGTTTACAAGATTATCTTGTTTCCATTGCTCCCCATGTGGTGATTAGCTTGTTGCCGGAATCGGCTCGGCTCTATACGTACAGAAAGTTTTTAAGGGGATAGGTCAATGATTAACGGAAAGTATAAACGAAGGGCTTACTTTTTTATTTGTGATATGTTAAGTATTGTGAACAAGTGTGTTCCTAAAAATAGGAGAAAAATACTCTTTTTCTCTCATGCTGATTTAACAGATAATAGCAAAGCACTGTTTGACCATCTGCTGGCAGACCCTGTAAATGAAGCATATGATATTGTCTGTTCTGTATCAAATCCCAAAGCGTACGAGCATATTAACAGGAAGAATATTACATTCGTTTCTGTACTAAAGTCTATATACCATATTCTAACTGCTAAATATATATTCTTTCATGGGGAAATCATTGCGATTAAACCGTCAAAAAAGCAAATATCGATCAACCTTTGGCATGGAACACCTCTAAAAAGATTCAATAAAACAGCTACTAAGCTTCGGGACTATCGTTATGATTTTTTTTCCTATGTGCTAGCTAGTTCGGAAAACTTTAAACCGCTAATGAGAGATTGCTTTGACTGTGACATGAAGAAGGTAGTTGTTCTCGGAGCCCCGCGCATTGATTTGTTATTTCAACAAACAAACGCCTTGCAGAAGTTAAACATTCAGAAAGAAACGTATGAGAAAATCTTTCTCTGGATGCCAACTTATAGAATTTCCCGCGACCATTATATAGTGGACATAGAGGAGCGTGCACAAACAGAAACGGGGCTTCCAACTATGGGTAGAAAAGAAGATCTAGTCATGCTGAACAGCAAGTTAAAAGAGAATAATAGCTTCATGATTATTAAGCTTCATCCAGCTCAAAATTTAGATTATGTCACCATGGACGAGTTTACGAATATTCTCTTTTTAACAAATAGAGAGTTGCAACAAGCAGATGTAGATTTATACCATGTAGTAGCTGAGGTAGATGCTCTCATCACTGACTACTCATCTATTTATTTTGACTACCTATTGTTAGATAGACCGATCGGATTTACGATAGATGACATATCTTCCTATCAAAATACACGTGGCTTTTTGTTTGAGAGTCCACTAGATTATATGCCAGGGGAAAAAATAGCTGTGAAAGAAGAATTTTTTGGATATGTGAACGATGTTCTGCAAGGAATTGATAATTATCAAGAAGAACGAGCAAGAATCAATGACTTTGCCAATGAATACAAAGATGACTTGAATGCGGACAGAGTATTGCGGTTTGTAGGGATTAAATAGCCAATATTTCTCCTTTAGGTACTTTTCGTTTATGTGCAACTATGATACGATGGAAATGATAATAATTTTTTTGAAAAATATGAGGAGAGCTACTATTAACAATGTAGCTTTTTTATTTGATAAGATGTGTATTCTTCTGTTTGATAATCGGAGGTGATTGCTTGGAGAGATTAAGTAAGTGGACCAAATCTTGGAAAGGGCTTGTAATGGTGACGGATATTGCCATTGTGAATATCTCTTTCTTGTTATCTTTTCATATTTTGTTCCATGGTAATGTTTCAAGTAGTGTTCTAAGGACATATATGGAGGTAGCCCCTGTTATTTCGGGCGTATTTATTTTATTGTGCGTTATTTTTGGGTTGTATTCATTCTATAACAAGTCAATCGGGGATGTGTTTGCTTCGATATTTATTATTCAAGGCATTTTCATCTTGTTTATTATGGCTTTTACGTTCCTAGTTAGAGGGCTCGATATTTCGAGAACCGTACTAGCTATTTATTTTGTAATGGGAAGCTTTTGTTTAATGCTGTGGAGGTGGGTTGCTTACCGCATTTATATAAAGTTTACTCCTAAAAAGCATATCCTGTTACTAGGGAATGCAGATGAAGTATTTACGCTGGCAGATAATATCATGAATGCCAAAAGTAAAATCTATTCTATTAAATATATAGGGACTAGCAACTACTTCAAGCACGTAAAGAGATGTATCAAAGCGGTTGATATTGTCTATGTATCTAGTACAATGGACAGGAAATTGCGAATGGAAATTGCAGAGTATGTTGTGAGGAAAGGAAAGAAGCTATATATATCACCAACCTATGAGGATTTATTATTTTCAAGAACCAATCTGAAAAATATTGAAGATGAAACAATTCTTTCATTGACACAATTTAAATTATCACCGGAAGAACAAATCATAAAGAGGGTCGTTGACATTGGAGTATCAATCGTATTTTTAATTGTTACGTCACCGATTATGCTTGTTACTGCACTACTAGTAAAACTGACATCAGAAGGTCCAGTTATTTATAAACAAACTCGCATTACCAAAGGAAATAAAGAGTTTTCTATGTACAAATTCAGAACAATGACCCAGACGGCAGAAAAAGACAGTGGACCAGTTTTGGCAACTGTAAATGATAGCCGGATTACAAAGGTCGGCAAGGTATTGAGACGGCTTCGAATTGATGAACTACCCCAATGTTTGAACGTATTGAAGGGAGAAATGAGCTTCATCGGTCCAAGACCAGAGCGTCCATACTTTGTTGAACAATTCCAAGAAGAAGTTCCATACTATAAATTCAGGCATAATGTACGGGCAGGCATCACTGGCTATGCTCAAGTGTATGGAAAGTATACAACGAGATTCACAAGCAAATTAAATTTTGATCTAATATATATAAAGAAGTATTCCTTGTTGCTAGACTTAAGAATTATGCTACTTACGATTAAGATTGTATTTGATAAGATAGCGTCTGATGGTGTGGATGAGGCAATGACGAGGGATAAGGTGTATGAGGAGCGGGGGGTTACGTTTCTTTAATGGAGGAAAAGAAATTTACCTCCAATATTTTTTCGTTCGAAAGGTGATATGAAGTGCTATCAAAACTAAAAAAAATGTTGGTAGTGAAAAGGGTTGTTACATTTCTTTCTTTTTTACTAGGGATGCTACCAGTATCTAAGAAACTAATTATTTTCGAAAGTTTTCTAGGTAGGCAATATGGCTGTAATCCGAAAGCTATTTACGAATATATGTGTGAGAACTATCCTGACTACAAAATGTACTGGAGTGTCGATTCCAACTATTTGAAGAACTTTGAGGGAACGAACATAAAGGTTATTAAAAGATATTCATTAAAATGGGTTTACTTACTAGCTCGTGCGAAATTTTGGATAACCAATACTCGTATGACTCTTAGTATTCCAAAGTCAAGTCATACGATTTATCTACAAACATGGCATGGAACGCCTCTTAAGAAACTGGTGTTTGATATGGAGGAAGTGCACATGCCTGGAACGACAACAGAGGAATATATGAAGGATTTTTATAATGAATCACGCCGTTGGGATTATTTGATTTCTGCTAATCAGTATTCTAGTGAAATCTTTAAGAGAGCATTTCGCTTTGAAAAAGAAATATTAGAACAGGGATATCCTCGAAATGATATTTTATATTATGGTAATACGCTAGAGAATATTACAAGGATAAAGAAAAAATTGGGAATTCCACAAGATAAAAAAGTTATTTTGTACGCTCCAACATGGCGTGATAATCAATTTTACAGTGAAGGTCATTATAAAATTGACTTAGCATTAGATTTAGCTAGGCTACAAGAAAAATATCGTGATGACTATGTCATTATCTTGAAGATGCATTACGTAGTGTCGGAAAATTTTGATTTGAAATCTTATGAAGAATTTGTTTACGACTTCAGTGATGAAGATATTCAAGGGTTATATTTAGTCGCTGATTTGTTAATCACTGATTATTCATCTGTATTTTTTGATTATGCAAATTTACAAAGGCCGATTTTGTTTTATGCATACGATATTGAAGAGTATAAAAGTACTTTACGTGGCTTTTACTTTGATTTAGAGAAAGAGGGTCCGGGTCCGATTGTAAAGGATATGGATGCTCTGATGGATAAGTTGGAAGAATTTGACAGTTATCATACGTTTCAAAAATATAGTGAAAAATATCAAGATTTTTATTGCAAATATTGCAACTTGGAAAATAGAAATTCAACAAGAAAGATAGTTGAATATGTCTTGTTGGGAAAGTAATAAACAATAATACTAGACTAAGAAAATAGGAGCAAAAAAATGACAAGAGTGAGAAAAGCTATTATTCCAGCAGCGGGATTAGGGACAAGATTCCTGCCAGCAACAAAAGCAATGCCTAAAGAAATGTTACCAATCGTTGATAAACCAACAATACAATATATTGTAGAAGAAGCAGTGGCATCAGGAATTGAAGACATTATCATCGTAACAGGTAAGGGAAAACGTTCAATTGAGGATCACTTTGACAATGCCTTGGAATTGGAACACAACCTATTAGAAAAAGAAAAAATGGAATTACTAAAAAAAGTGCAAGAAGCTACCAATCTAGTAGATATTCACTATATTCGTCAGAAAGAACCGAAAGGATTAGGCCATGCTGTATGGAATGCACGTAAATTTATTGGTGATGAGCCATTCGCAGTATTATTAGGTGATGATATCGTTCAAGCGGAAAAACCATGTCTTCGTCAATTAATGGATCAATATGAGCAAACTCATTCATCTGTTATTGGTGTACAAACTGTTCCCGAAAATGAAACAAATCGTTATGGTATTGTTGAACCAAGTGGACAAGATGGACGTCGTTATCCAGTGAAAAACTTCGTGGAAAAACCAGCATTAGGAACAGCGCCATCTAATTTAGCTATTATGGGTCGATACATTTTAACTCCTGAAATTTTCATGTTTTTAGAACAACAAAATATCGGCGCAGGTGGAGAAATTCAATTAACAGATGCTATCCAAAAGCTAAATGAAATCCAGAGAGTTTTTGCCTATGATTTTGAGGGAAAAAGATACGATGTTGGAGAGAAGTTAGGGTTTATTCAAACAACCATTGAATTTGGATTGCAAGATCCCACATTAAAAAAAGAACTTTTACATTTTCTGGATAATATATTAGTAAATGAAAAAGTAGCAAAAGGGAGATAGTATCAATGATCTAAATAAAAATAGTTCAAACAATATTTTGTGAAACTTAATATTGTTTGAATCATTTTTGTAAAGGGGGAAAATACAATCTTGGGCAAGAACACTTTGAAAAAGACCCTAGAATTCCTTACAGACCCTTTAAAGAATTATCTAACTAAAGGGAGATATAGGAGAGTTAGTAGATATAGGAGATATTACAAGAATTGCAAAATATTGAAGCATACAATTTTATATGAGAGCCGAGATGGGAAAAGTATTACGGATAACCCCTATGCGATTTTTACATTTATGCTAGATAATCCAGAGTATAAAGATTATGTTCATATATGGTCTGTCCAAGATTTTGAACTACTTTCACCTGTGATTATGAAGTATAAACACTTGAAAAATGTTAAGTTTGTTCAAAGAAATTCAAGAGAGTATTTAAAATGCTTGAGCTCATGTGAATATCTAATAAATAATTCTACATTTCAATCGTACTTTTTACCTAAGAATGGTCAAAAATATATGAATACTTGGCATGGGACCCCTTTAAAAAGTATGGGGTTTGATATCCCAGGAAATCCTTCTCATTCGCAAAATGTATTGAGAAACTTTTTATGTGCAGATTATTTACTAAGCCCGAATTCTCATACTACAAAAATGTATACGGACAGCTACAAACTACAAGGATTATATAAGGGTATAATAATTGAAGAAGGTTACCCTAGAATAGATTTAACATTAAACTCTCATCCTGAAGATGTTTCAGCGTATTTAAGAGGGTACGGATTAAAAATTGACAACAGTAAAGAAAGCATATTATATGCACCAACATGGAAAGGTACCAATGTATCAAAAGCAAAGAATAGTGTTCTGCAGATAGCTACTGAAATGAATTATTTAGAAGAAAGTTTAGGAACTACATATAATATATTAATCAAAGTTCATCCATATCTTTATAAAGAGGCAAGTAAAAATCTTGGAATAAAAGATAAATTAGTACCTGATTTTATAGATACAAACGAATTATTATCAACGATTGATATTCTTGTTACTGATTACTCAAGTATTTTCTTTGACTTTTTAGTAACAAACAAACCAATTTTATTTTATACTTGGGATTTTGATGAATACAGTGACGAAAGAGGACAGTATATAGAAAATGCAGATTTACCGGGTCCCTTAGTCTATAATGTGAAAGAATTATCAGAATCTATTCGAAATATTAATGATATAAAAAGAGTGTATCAACCCAATTATGACAAGATGAAGAGTCTGATTACAAAATATGAGGACGGTAATGTAACGAAAAGGATAGTTCAGGCTTTGTTTAATGATTCAGTGGATGGATTAAATACTGTTAGTTGCTATAATCATCAAAAAGAAAAAATATTAATCTATTCTGGTGGAATGAGAGATAATGGAATAACCACATCATTTATCAACCTAACGAATAACATTGATTATGATAAGTATGATGTCAGTTGTTTTACAGCGACTCCACATTTAGCAGAAGCTTTGAAAAATATAGCTAAGGTTAATAAAAATGTTCGATTTATTTTTAAACCAGGGTTACCTGTTTATTCAATGTTTGAAATCTATAGGGATAGATTTGTTCAAAAGCTTGGAGACCGTCCTTTTTTAGAAAAGATTTTATATCCAGAAGAGGCATATAAAAGGGAGTATAATCGTCTATTTGGCGAGTCTGAATATGATTACGTAATTGATTTCAGTGGTTACAGTCATTATTGGACAAAATTTCTTTTGGCAGCAGATGCTAAAAAGAAAACTTGTTTTATGCATAATGATATGCTTAGTGAGAGTGAGAAAATTATTGAGGGTAAAAAACTTCATAAGAGTACTCTAAGAGGGCTATTCTCAGCCTATCATCGGTTTGATAAGTTGGCTAGCGTATCAAAGGGGACAATGGAGTTAAATAGGAAAAATTTAATCCGGTATGCTGATTATGAGAAGTTTGATTATGTGATGAATACAATTAATCCAGAAAAAATATTACAAAACAATCCTCAAGGTAACAAAGAAATACAGAAACTGGAAATAAAGCCAGATCCTTTCAGAGCAAGAGGGACATTAAAAGGAAATAAAGATGTTTTTGTTTGGAATATTCTACCTCATAATAAAGATGCTAGCAAGTATTTACTAGACGAGAGAATGAAGAA
>DAIDKD010000045.1:0-9850 GCA_027451065.1 Bacillaceae bacterium
CACAAGAGAAACTAAACAATAATAACATGTCGACATCCACTCTTCTCGGCAATCTCCTTTACACGCGTCATCATTTCCTGAGTAGGTGTATCAGCTTGGAGAAGATGTTTCCTTACACCAAAAGGTCGATATTTGATTAATTTATATCGAATCGATGAAGAATATTGTGCTATTATACTACTAATCTCCCGTACATTTTGTTCATTATCAAGGGCTCCTGGAATAATTACAGTCCTAACTTCATACAATTTCTTTCGTGAAGCCAAGTAGTGTAAGTTTTTTAAAACTGTTTCATTTGAATAGTTCGTTAGTCGAAAATGTTCTTCTGGATCAACAGACTTCACATCCAACATCGCCATATCAAAAGAATCGCAAAGTGTTTGTTCTGCCTCAAAATCTGTACTTCCATTTGTATCTACAAAAAAAGTCAATCCTGCTTCTTTAACTTCAGCACCTAATTCAATCAAAAAGTCCTTTTGTAGTGTGCATTCCCCACCAGAAACTGTGACACCTGAAAGAAACCATTGAATTGGTCTCATTTCTCTCATTATATCTTCTACGTTCATTTCCTTTGTTTTTGGTGTACTAGATTGCTTACAAGTGATAAGGCAAGTATCACATTGACTACACACCTGTTCATTCCATACTACTTTCTTGTTTTCATAGGATAAAGCAAGAGACGGACAAGTGGAGATACATTCTCTGCAATTCTTACATTGAGCAATGGTTTCTGGATTATGACAATATAGACAATTAAAATTACACCCTTGCAAAAATACTGCCATTCGATTGCCGGGACCATCTACGGAACTAAATGGAATAACTTTATTGACAAAGCCTATCGTCATTTCAGCGAACCTTTCTTTCTAATATTTTATTGTTATTGACTCCTCCAAGACCAAGAACAACTGTGTCATGCAATACTTGTTCGCCTCTTTCCAAAGCCTCCATATCAGATTTCTTGACTAAGTAACCAGTAATCCGAATCACATCCGCATCTGAAGCATACAAAGAAAAATAACGCAAGCCTACTTGGAAACCACCTCGAATGATATCCAATACATATCCAGGATTGTTTTTGGCTGTTTCATCAAAAGCAAAAACATCACCAATTCCTGATGGAAAGTATTGATGAAAAGGTGCACTTTGAAGAAGGTGCTGATGAATTTCTGGTTCCTCTCCTATTGGAATGCGACAGCCCGGGCTAACATCAATATCTGTGTCAATTCCTACTTGGGCATGGAGAAGAAATTGTCCCTTTGTTCCTTGGCAATAATCATTGTGATGAGTTTCTACTAGGGATTGCAACTTTTCAATAATATCTTTCCCTAGCTGGTTTGCTCTCTCACAATGACCAAACCGCTCTTTTTTCTCTTCTGCATTCAATAAAATATTGACACATTCGGCCAATCCTACCAACCCAAACATAGAAGTAAATTTCTTTTGATCAATAAATCCTTCCTTTGCAAGAAAATGACTTTCGAAAAAACCACTTTCTTCCATCAAAAATCTAATCCGCTCATCCATATACGCACACATTCTTTTGGTTGCATCTGGAAGAAGAAAATGTAAAAAATGGTCGATATCATTCGCTTCCCTTGCTAATCTTGATAGTACGAAACGCACAAGAGTATGACTGCCACCACCAATAGGTAATCCGTTATAGCAGCTGACAATCGCGTAGTTTTCTCCAAATTCTTCCGTAAACATTTCATGGTTGGCAAAACTTGGCTTCGCTGTAATGAGCGCGGTCTCAATTGCCTCTAATGCTAGATTCTGCGAAGTCTCTTTGCTGTATTTTAATGTTAAGTTTGGAACTGCATCCTGTAATTCACGCTGTATTCTTAAAATGATTCTCCCTGCCTTTGAGTCTTTCGGACCAATATTTCCATGGCAAAACGAATCTGTAATCGTACGGTCTAAATGGATAAAAAATAGTTTTATTGCTCTGTATGCTTCTTCCTCATCTTCAATAAACGGTTCGAGTAAATCATCTACATTTCCAATGTAAACAGGCATTGTTGTAATAGACGGAACATGTTTATAGAAGATTAGTAAGTTGTTTGTCGCTTCCCAAATATTTGTTGCTGGTTGTAGACGTAAAAAATTACAGCCACTTTTCATGAGGATTTCATAATTTGGGACAATATATCGTGGCCGATAAGGAGCATTTCCTTCAAATAAATCACAAATAATTCCTTTTTCCCGATACTCCTGCACACTTTCTGAAATATCCAGAACATCTAGTGTGTTTTCGGCGGCTCTTGCCAGATTTACAATTTTTTGTTCATAGGTAAGCACTTTATCCTTAATAATTGCCAAAGCTTGTTCCATTCTCATTCACTTCCTTCTATCTCATTCTAGCGACAAGATGGCAAATCGCCTTTCTTTTCATCTTGATTCATCTATCCTAGTCTCAGCTTATCAAATTTTTGAATAGGTGGGAAGAATTATTTTCATAAGTTTGTCGTGACCACCATTCCAAGACAAAAGCACGAAAGTTTCTAACATCAGTTAGTTAACTCTCGTGCTTTTATTCTAGAGTACTATTCTATCCTTGTTTACATTACGTCAGCAAATTCATCTGCTTTTTCCCTAAACACTTCTACATCTAATTCCCCTAATAATTTAGCTGACACTGCCCCTGCTGTCATCGAACCACTTACATTTAAGGCAGTGCGTCCCATATCGATTAATGGTTCTACAGAAATAAGCAGTCCCGCAAGTCCAACTGGTAAATTCACTGCTGATAATACGATCAAAGCCGCAAAGGTTGCCCCTCCACCTACTCCTGCCACACCAAAAGAACTAATTGCTACGATGAGAACCAACTTCACTAAAAAAGCAAAATCAAGAGGGTCAATTCCAACTGCTGGTGCAATCATGACCGCTAGCATTGCCGGATAAATTCCTGCACAGCCATTTTGCCCAATCGTCGCTCCAAATGAGGCAGAAAAATTTGCTATTCCTTCTGAAACACCTAACTTTTGTGTTTGTGTTTCTACATTTAAAGGAATGGTCCCTGCACTTGTTCTAGACGTAAATGCAAAGCTCAATACTGGCAAAATCTTTTTCAAAAATGTAAATGGGTTTAAACCGACTATTGTTACAAGAATAAGATGAATTATCAACATTACAAGAAGTGCCACATATGAAGCAAGAACAAATTTAGATAGACTAATAATACCGTCCACATCTGTTTTTGCTACTGTGCTCGTCATTAACGCTAATATTCCATAAGGTGTCAGGCGTAAAATCAATGTTACCATACGCATCACAATTGAATATGTCGTGTTTACTATTTTGTTGAAAAATTCCGCTTGTTCCGGCTTCTTCTTTTTGACACCGAGAGCTGCCACTCCAACAAATGCTGAAAAAATTACTACACCTAAAGTAGAAGTACTTCTTTGACCGGTCATATCCAAAAACGGATTCGTTGGAATAAACTCCAACACTTGCTGAGGAAGTGTCATGTCTTCAACTTGCGTCAAGGTTTCTTCCAAAGCTTCACTTCGGGCTGCCTCTGCATCACCTAGCTGAATATTCTCTGCCGAAAGCCCAAATCCTAGCGCTGAGGTAATGCCAACAACTGCCGCTACAGCTGTTGTTGTAATTAATATTCCAATGATAAATCCACTCATTTTCCCAAGACCAGAAGATGTTTTCAAATTTGTAATAGCCGAAACAATAGATACCATAATAAGTGGTGTTACAATCATTTTTAAGAAACCTACATACCCACTTCCAACAATACTGAACCAATCTGTTGAAGTTGCTACGACATCACTGGTAGAACCATAAACCAACTGTAAAATTGCACCAAACACTATCCCCATACCTAGTCCTGCAAACACACGCTTCGTAAAAGAAGTATGTTTTTTCTGCATACGATACAATATCCCAATCATAAGAAGCAAAACTAAAATATTTAAAATAATTAATAATGTATCCATCCCTTTCCTCTCTCCTTCCTTTGTATAAACTCTCTCTCGTAAACAGTAATGATTCTTCTAAAATATAACATAATTCATATCTGTTTACAACGAATTGATAATGTGAAATTTTTTTCAATTTTCAGTAGGGTTTTTCTTTCGTCCTTACGACATACAGGCCTTGCCGCTGGATATTGCAGCATTCTTAATACTTATACAAAACTATGTATCTTGTCGTAAAAAACAGGTTGTCTGAGAAAGGGGAAAAACACCTTTTTCAGACAACCTGATTGGAATTATCATTCATACTTATTCTTCGCTATCATCACTGAAGTCAAATAATCCGTCAAAAGTACTATCTTTTACATTGATATTTGCTTCTTCTAGCACTGAATCAATTATCTCTTGAGCGGTACCGTCATTGTATTTTTCTGTGATAATACTATCCATTAATTCTTGAAGTTCATCATCCGCTAAATCATCCACAGACCTTCCTTCTTGTATATCAGTAACTTGAATGATGTGCCATCCGTATTCTGATTCAACAGGATCACTTATTTCATCAACTGCTAATGCACTTGCTGCCTCCCAGAATTCATCAACCATCTCGCCTTCACTGATGTACCCAAGCTCTCCCCCACTTTCAGCAGTTGTTGTATCTGTTGAATACTCTGCTGCTAAATCAGCAAATTCCTCTCCATCATTAAGCTTCTCAATTACTTCTTGTGCTGTTTCTTCATCATCAACTAAGATATGGCTTGCTTCAATTCGGAGAGCAGCAGCTGCTTCTTCTACATCTTCATCAGTAATCGTTTCTTCAATAGCTTGACGAATTGCAAGATTTCCTCTAATTGCAGTCGCAAAATCATCTTCATCTACATATCCGTAATATTGGATAACAGTTTCAAAATCGTCTCCATATTGTTCCTTATATGTTGCAAGTTCCGCCTCCACATCTTCATCGGATACTTCAAACTTATCTAAAAACACTTGCGTTGTAACCATCTGTTCAAGGATAGTACCAGCTGAACTTTGAGCTTTTAATGTTTCATAAAATTCTGACACAGCTATTTCTCCAGCATCTGACGTTACGATTGCACTGTCCATATCTGTGCTACCACATGCTGATAATGCAAAAATACTTGTTGCTACTGTTGCTGCCAATAAAACTTTTTTCATTCACATACACTCCTAAAATTTAGTTGCTTTCAAATAGATTATTATTACTTCATATAATGTACCAGATTGTTGTGTACTCCTTTTGTACTTTTTTTGAAAATATAAAAAAGTAAGTGAAATAATTATGAATTAAAAATAGGCTGTATGAATGGGATAAATAGCTCCCGATTCATACAGCCTACCGAAAGTTCCAATCACAATGATGGAACAGTATCAAAGCATTGCAAGGTTAGAACTTTCGGTTGAAAAAAATAATTACTCTATTCGTACTACTGTTGAAAATTTACTCATTGCTTTTGGTATCGTTATTACCCGTATCACTATTCGTTTCACCTTTGGGGTCATCACTCTGGTTACTCTTGCCATTTTCATCAGTACCCTTTTCCGCACTATTTGGAGTAGTTCTAGCACTTCTGTTGTTCGTACTATTGTTTTGAGACTGGTCCTCGCTTTTGGGGTCACTATTACTAGGAGTATCCTCAGGACCTTCATCATTTTCATCTTCAGTATCAGGACTCGTATCACTGTCAGAATTATTTTCATCTACAGGGGTATCACCTTCATTGTTTGCATCACTGTCATCAGGAGTATTCTCACCTTCATCCGCGGTGTCATTTTCATCAGCTGTTTCTCCTTCATCAGTTACCTCACCTTCATCCGCGGTAGGTTCTTCATCAGTCACTTCACCTTCATCAAGGTTTTCACTCTCGTTAGTGTTCTCCTCTTCCGCAGTAGCATCAGGAATCGTGATGGAAATAGAGCTGCCTTCACTTGATTTGTCTCCAGAAATCGCTACGACAGTAAATGTATATGTTTTCCCTATCTCCGGATTTTGAAGTGCTGCACTCATCTCACTTGTAGTTCCTAAAGAAGATGTATTCCCATCAACTGTATAAGAAACCTCAAAGCTGACATCATTATCGTTATCTGAAGAATGGGACCACGATAGTTCGATACTGTTGGAATTCTCATTATGGCTTACCTGAAGATTCGTCACTGCATCTACCTTTACATTTTTTGCTGTCTCAGCATCTTCACTGCCGTCTACGTACAACTCACCGTCAATTTCTACAACTGAATCTGGCTGTTTAAATCTCTCTGTACTTGTCGCTACTTTCGACATAATTTCCTTGAAGATTCTTTGAGAAAGACGTGATTGTTCTGTATCCAAGTAATCCTCTGAAGAAGATGTCCTAGCATAGCCAGTCCAAACAGCCGCAGTATATTCAGGCGTATAGCCAATAAACCAAGCATCCCTCGATGCATTCTTAGGTAACCCATGTTGCTGTATTGCTTCGTCATTAAAGCTTGTTGTTCCGGTCTTTCCCGCTACATCAATACCAGAGATACTTGCTCTTGTTCCTGTACCTGTCGAAACAACGTCGCGCAACATATCCGTAACCATGTAAGCAGTATAGTCTTCCATTACCTGCTCACTTTCAGGGATCATATCCTCTTCAATCCCGTCAGAAGAAATAATTTTTGAAATAGTATGAGGCTCTGTATAATATCCACCATTTCCAAAAGTTGCATAGGCACCTGCCATAATGAGCGGTGACGCAGTACTCATTGTACCAAGAGGATTGGATTCATTTGTTGTATCTTCATCAGCTATTGGCAAACCAAGACTTTTCGCAAAATCCGTTGCGTATTTAGCACCAACTTCTTGATAGGTTTTTAAAGCAGGGACATTCGCTGAATACGTTAATTGATAACGCATCGTTTGTTCGCCAGTGTATCTTCCGCTAGAATTCCCGACTATTTTCCCACTGGAATAAGACCATTCTTCGTCAACAAGTAAGTGCGCCGTAGACCATTTTAGACTGTTAATGGCCGGTCCATAACTTAGAAGAGGCTTCGCAGTAGAACCTGGTTGACGGGAGATCATTGTTGCGTAATTATATCCTCCAGCTTGGTAGTTTCTTCCACCGCCAATTGCCTGAATGGCTCCTGTATCTGTATCCAAAATCATAACGCCTGTTTCCAGATTTTCATTATCTGGAAAATCAATATAATCATCTGAAGAAATAACATCTTCTGTAATTTGTTGAATTTCCGGGTCCAATGTTGTGATAATTGTCAAACCATCTTCAAAAATATTTGCATCTGTTTTCTCTTGAACTTCGGAAATTGCCACATCAACAAATGCTTGATATTGCCCATTCGGTGACGATTGAATATTTAATGTGTCTTCAATGGCAACATTTTGTGCTTCTTCCATTTCCCCATCTGTAAGATAGTCATGTCTGTTCATTAATTGCAGCACTGTGTTACGACGTTTTTCAGCTCTTTCAAGATTATCTTCTACTACCACATTAAAATTGTTAGGACTCTGTGGAACACCAGCTAACAATGCTACTTGCTCCAAAGTTAATTGCTCTAGTTCATCAGGCTCCAAACCAAAATATCGCTCAGCCGCTTTTGCAACTCCGTAAATATCTCCACCGTATAAGTTTTTATTGAAATACATCTCTAAAATCTCATCTTTAGAGAATTTTCTTTCCAATTGAACAGCTAAATACCATTCTTGAACTTTTCTTGTTATGGTTTGTTCAGATGTTAAGAATGCATTTTTTACAACTTGCTGCGTTATTGTACTACCACCCTGCGTATTCCCGCTATCAAAAACTGTTGAAAAAACAGCTTTGATTGTTCGTTTAACATCGATACCGAAATGATCATAAAAATTCGCATCTTCTGTTGCGATGACAGCATCAATTAATGTGTCTGGAATTTGGTCAAGTGTAACGTTATAACGCTTCTCTGTCCCTACTTCTGCAATAACAGTTTCCCCATCACTTGCAAGCAACTCAGAGGATTCAGCTGTTTTTAATAGCGTTTCATTTAAGTCAGGAGCATCTTTGATAATCCATAAAAAACCTCCAACTGCTCCGATGATCAGAACGCACCCTAATGTTAAGCAAGCGAAAAGAACTTTCTTCCACATGCTTCTTTTTGGTTTCCTGCCTCCTGCATCAGCGGAAGTCTTTTTTTTCGTCTTTGCTTGTTCCCTTTTTTCAATACGAGAATTATACTTTTCTGTCATATAACTATCTCCTAATTTAAAAATATCATTATTCATCATAACACTCCATTATGTAAAATGGATAATGATATTATGAAATTTTTATTAATTTTTTTAAGTTACATTACTTCCCTCAGATAAACAAAGTCTGAGAGACAGTTGCTAACAAGTGTTATCGTTGCTACTGCTCATCCGCGTCAGATATGATAGGTCTCATGGAATTTCCTCTTGCATCAATACTTATAATATCAACGACTTCATCTCCTTGATAGCCAAAGACATAACTTGTCAGATTTGCAGATGGACAAGCATGATTAGGAATAATTTCTATTCTATCACCAACCTTTAACATTGTTTCTCCATCAATTTTTATTTTTCCAACTTCTTCAGATAAACTTATTATCTGTAATCCACTATGTCCTTTTACTTTTCCAAAGCCAGTTACTAGACTGTTTCCATGAGCGCCTTTATCCAACCCTAGACACTTGCTACCTACATCAATAATAAATATATCATTCCTCGGTTTAGATATAATTGTCCCAAGAACTGTAAAGGTGCAGTCCTCTTCTTTACATGTTCCTAAAGATAGCTGAATATTATCATAAAAAGGATAATTCCCCGGTCTCAACACATCGAAAACATCACTATCAACAACATGAGAAAATGTTGGTGTACTTCCTGTGGCGACAACCTTTATACTAAATCCAGCCGTTAATAGTAGCTCTTTTGCATGGCGCATTGTTTCTACTTCCTGTTTCGCAATCAGTGCCACCTCCTCCGAAGATGATACTCCATATACGTGACCAGGGTGAGTACTAATTCCCAACAATGTTAAGTTTTTCAATTGACATAGATCTTTTGCCAGTATAACCGAATCCTCTGGTTTCACTCCTAAGCGATCTAGCCCTGAATTGATTAACAAAAAGTATTCCAATTCTTTATTCTCTTTAGCCAGCTCCTCATTCCACATCTTCGCCGCTTCTATCCCATCAAAACTAAGGATAACTCTCGCTTTTTCAGTTAACTTCATTACTCTTTTTATATTTTCTTTATTAGCAATTGGATATGGAAAAGCGATGTTTTTTACTCCTATATCAATAAAAACTTCTGCCTCATCGATTGTACCGACTAAGAGACCCGTTGCTCCATACGCCATTTGCATATTTGCTATTTTACTAGATTTATGAGTTTTTGTCATCGGCCAGAGTTGCTTTCCGTATTGGTTGCAATGCTCTTGCGCTGCTTGTAAATTTTTTCCAACACACCTATATTTAATAAGAAACTAGGTGTATACAATTGATTCAATTTCATCTTTTCCCCCCGTTTTTTCCAGCGTATGATGTCGTTTCAGTTACTCCCCTTTCAAAATAACTTTTCGTAAATCATTCTTTCGCTATTTCATTAAGAATGACGAAGAGGAATTCTTTCATTTCTTTACAGTATACCACGAAACCTTAGCTTTGACATGCTGGTTTTTTCGTAAAACGCACACAAAAGGCATTGGAAAAGTATTCCCAATGCCTTCTGTACCTATCACCTTAAGTATACACCGATGTAACGATACTCTGTAGCAGAAACCGCACCTTATACAAAACTTGAAATCAACAAACATCTTCCTCTTATTCAAATTTCTGGTGTTTCTGGTGTTTCTGGTGTTTCTGGTGTTTCTGGTGTTTCTGGTGTTTCTGGTGTTTCTGGTGTTTCTGGTGTTTCT
>DAIDKD010000045.1:9949-15679 GCA_027451065.1 Bacillaceae bacterium
TGGTGTTTCAAAAATCCGTTCCTATTGAAGTCTCTCTTACCAAAGTAAAACTTGATTCGTTAACAAATACTTACAAAGTAAGTGCGGCTTCTACTATGACTATAGTTTACCATTTTTCATTTAAATTGTCAAACGATTTTGATGATTTTTTTATTTTAGTTATCTGTTTTTTGGGAATAATCAACTTACAAAGGAATTGCTTCCACAGATTAATGATATCGCTTTCTTTTTTGTTACAAAAATGTAACATTCGAATGCTATTATCCTACCTACTTTTCACATTATCATCCATTCTCTTCTTCACAAACCCTTTATATATAAGGATTTTTTCATATCATGTAATGTCTGTAAAAATAAATACCACATAATAATCTATCTATTGTAATATTACTTTTTGTTTACATTACGACACAATTCGACAAATGCAGACAAATATATGGTATAAAACTTATTAGCATATTTCAAGTTTCAAAGAAAGGGTTTGAAGAAATATTGAAAAAGATGAAACCAACGCGAAAAGCTAATTTATTAAAATTTACAGGATTTGTTACAGGACTAACTATTTTATTTTCATCAACACCAGCATCAGCTGAAGATTTAAATACAAGACTTCAACAACAACAAAGTCAGGCAAATTCACTTCAAAATGAAATGAAAACAATTCAGAGTGAAATTTCGACATTAAATAGTCAAATCGCTGAGAAACAAAGTGAAATTGATGAAATGAAAAACAAGATTGAAGAAACAACCAATAAAATTGAGAAATTAAAAAGTGAGATTGAAGCACTGCAAGTTGAGATTGAGGAAGCAAAGAAAGTTATTGCAGAAAAAGAAGAAGAGATTGCTAGATTAGAAGCACAACAAGAAAGACGTCTTGAGATTCTAAGAGAGCGTGCTGCGACTCTTCAAAAACAAGATCGCACAAATATTTTCATAGATGTCATTTTAAATTCAACGAGTATCGTAGACTTAATGCAGCGTGTTACTTCATTAGGAACTTTGTTCCAATCTGATACTGATATTATGCAGGAACTACAAGAGACTCAAGTTATCATCGAAGCAGAAAAAGAAATCGTTGAAGAAAAAGCACGCGAATTGGCCGAGCAACAAGCAACATTACAGCAGAGGCAGGATGATTTACAGAAAGAGCAAGATGCTTTACAACAACAAGAGCGAGAGTTGCAACAACAACAAGATAGTTTACAAGCAAGTCAATCCCAAAAAGAAGCATCTTTAAAGAGATTAGAAGATAATTTGAGTGCAGTAAGGAATGATATCGCAACAACGAACGCTCAATTAGAGGAGCAAGCGGCAGCAGCGGCTAGACTTCTTGCAGAGCAAAGAGCAGCTCGCGAAGCAGCTGAACGTGCTAGTGCGGAGAAACAAGCAATGGTCGTTGAAGAGTCAACGCCAACTGAATCCACGAATTCAGCAAGCAGTACTAATAACAACAACAGCAGTCTTTTAGGAAACAACAGCAGTAACAATAATTCTGGCAATAGTGGAAGTACTGGACAATTTAATGGAAGATTTGTATCTCCAGTAAACGGAGGACGTATTACATCTCCATTCGGTCCTAGAAGACACCCTGTTACAGGCGTACAGAGTTTCCATAGAGGAATTGACATTGTTTCATCAACGCCTAATGCACCAATCCATGCAATTGCTGCCGGTACAGTCGTATTTTCAGGTTGGGCTTCTGGCTATGGTAATTATATTGTTATTCAGCATGATGCAACTACATTTAGTGGCTATGGACACAACCGTACAAATCAAGTACGTGTTGGAGATAGAGTATCAGCTGGACAACAAATTGCGATTATGGGAACAACAGGAGTATCTACAGGTGTACATTTACACTTGAATATTATGAAGAATACAACTAATTTCTGGAGCGGTCACGTAAACCCTGCACCTTTATTAGGAATGTAAAATAAAACAGGCTGTCTGGCAAAGGGAAAAACTCCCTTTGTTAGACAGCCTGTTTTATTTTTGTACTCCTCTTCAACCGCTGAACTAGACAGCACAAGTAATTGTTTTAAATCACAAAACAAAATACAAAGATAAAATGACTAATGCTCCCTAATAAGACAAATATATGGAAAATCTCATGATGTCCAAAATGTTTATGCTCCATCCATTTCGGCTTCAGCCAATAAATAAATCCTCCAACTGTGTAAAAAACACCGCCTGCTATTAATACGAGTAGCCCAATCGTATCTATTTTTGCTGCAAGAAGCGGAAAAAATACCACCACAAGCCACCCTAACAAAATATAAATACCAGTTGATAGCCAACGGGGACAATGAAACCAAAATATTTTGAAAACAATCCCACTTACTGCCAATACACTAATAACCCCAAATAAAATCCAGCCAGATGTTCCTTCTAATGTAATCAAACAAATTGGTGTATACGTGCCAGCAATCAGAAAAAAAATCATTGAATGATCAATTTTACGGAAAACATAAATTACTTTATCACTCGCAACAATCATGTGATAAATAGTTGAAGCTGAGTACAAGGCAATTAAACTTACTCCAAATATAATAATTGACGTGATAGCTGCCGGATAAGGAATTGATAATGTAACCCTAATTAACATCGCTATCAACGCTACAAAAGATAAAACAACTCCAATCAAGTGAGTAAAAGTATTTCCAGGTTCCCTTATATAAGCGTTCATAATCTCCATCCTCCCTAAAACTACAATAAGTAGTTTTAATAACTACTTATAATGGTAATACTAACTTTTATTTTTGTCAATAGTATTTACAAACAAAAAAAATTACCTTACTATTAAGGTAACTAACTAAAGATAGAAGGTAATCGGATGGAAAATATACAGCAAAAAATAGACCAGTTACATTTAGAGAAAAATATTACACTTGCAGATATTCCAAATATTGATTTATATGTAGATCAAGTGCTACAGCTTTTTGAAAGTACTTTTCGTGATGGAACTAGAAATAAAGAAGATAAAATTTTAACGAAAACAATGATCAATAACTACGCGAAGGGAAAAGTTCTTTTACCGATTCAGAATAAAAAGTATACGAAGGAAAACATTATGCTCCTCAGCCTTATTTATGAACTAAAAGGAGCAATCTCAATCAATGATATAAAAAAATCATTAGGCAAAGTAAACGAAAAAATAAACACCGAGGAAGATTTTCATTTAGAAACGTTATATGATAGCTACCTAAAGCTAGAACAACAAAATATCCAAGACTTCAAACAGGATATGGACGCGCAAGTCAATAAAGTAAAAAATATCACTAATGATGAGCAAGATGATGACATGTCCAAATTGTTGCTTATGCTTTCTTTAGTGAATATGAGTAATATGTACAGGCGTTTGGCAGAACAAATATTAGATGAAACTACTAGTGTGTAAATGGGTTTTCTCACAAGGGTCGTTTTTACCCTTGTGAGAAAACCCATGGAAACCAGAGGCTATATGTTCACAAAAGGACATTACCTAACAGATATTTCACTCCTCGGCAATGTTACCTCTATCTCAAAAAATCTACCTTGGACAGAAGCCTTTGCATTTCCCCCTTGCTGCTCAGCTAATAGCTTTACAATGGATAATCCAAGCCCTGTTGTTTTTCCTCTTGCTTTATCAGCTGTATAAAAGCGGTCAAATACTCGCTTCACATCGATTTCATTTCCATCTTTTATGGAATTTTTAAATAGAATAATTGCCTTTTCTCTAGCAACTACTTGAACTTCAATGGTGCCATCTGCATGGGCCATACAATTCCGAATCAAATTTTGAATAATCCTGACAACCATTTGCTTGTCAGCAGAAACAAACACAGGAAAGCTTTCTTTCAGATGAATTGCTAAATTTTTTTCTTCAAAATCAGGAACAAACTCAGCTAGACACTCTGTTACAAGGTTCGTCACATTCATCCGTTCTATATGAAGCTCTGGCTCTGCATTTACAAGATATGTATATTCAAAGAAATATTCAATCAAAGTACCTAGGTCTTGGGTATGTTTTTGAATAATATGTAGTTTCTGAACCTGGTCATCTGATAATCCACCCTTTTTCAGAAGTTGCTGATATCCCTTCACTGCTGTAAGGGGTGTTCTCAGGTCATGTGAAACATTAGCAATTAATTCTTTGAATTTCTTTTCCTTTTGAATGCCTTGAAGACGGAGAACTTCCTCCGCCTTCAAGCATTTGTTAATATTTGCAGTTAATGTATTTATCATTGGACTGAACAATGGAATAGAAATTGGCTGACGTGTTTTTTCTACTAAACGTTTGCTTAATTGCCGATTGATTTGCTGTATCTGTCGTTGCATCAAGACTATATATACAATAGTGAACATAAGCAAGCCCGCCAATATACAAACTGCAAGTATCAACATTTCCATCACCCTTCTTTTATTGAATATCAGATTTCCTAAACAAGCTGTATGTTACAAGAAGCACAATTATCATAAAACCTATACTAACACCAATTGCTCTCCACATATCCCTCGCTCCCGTTCCTAACGTCACAAAAGAGTGGTTTCCACCAAATGGTGTTAAGGCATACAAACGATCAAAAGTAGAAGAACTCCCCCTTAGTCCAGCTAATTGAGCACTAAGGATTGTCATTGCATAATAGATAGCCACTACAAAAGCTGGTTTTTTTAATACGAGAGCCAAAGGAACACAAAGGCTAAGCTGTGCCATATAGACGATGATAAGGGTCAACATAACAGCTATAAGCTTGAAAAGCATTCCTACAGAAAGGTCCGTCCCCGCTTCTCGCGTGATCAAATTCAAAAAGCCAACTCCAACTGACCCCATATCAAATCCAGCACCG
Organism: Bacillaceae bacterium; assembly: GCA_027451065.1. Taxonomy (GTDB): domain Bacteria; phylum Bacillota; class Bacilli; order Bacillales; family Bacillaceae_G; genus DAIDKD01. The sequence continues at coordinate 14,776 of DAIDKD010000045.1, forward strand.
ATGCATAAGGCAATTCCTGTCGCAACTGCGTAAGGAAGCAAGAGAATTGCTATGGCACCAAAAAATACGATTGCCTTGCCGATGATAATGCTTCCTCTGCTATAACCTGATGAAATAGCACTATGAATGGTTTTATTTTCAAAATCTCCGCTAATGAAAATACCCGCAACCACTGCCCCAAGAATACTGATTATGTTTACATCAGAAAACATAAAGCCAATACTAGATAACCCTGTATCAAGCAGCCCTGACTCGATGAAATATGTCATGATTGTCATGATTGCTGCACATAAAGTTGTACATACAAACAATATCTTCATCGCCTTTGACTTCATCATCTTCATACCATCAGCTAAAATGAAATTAAACATCTCGCCCACCTCCTATAATAGAAAGGAAGTAGTTCTCAAGGGTATCCCCTTCAATGGAAAAATTTGTAATGATGATGCCATGCTCAAAAATAGTTTTTGCCACCAATTCTTTTTCATTTACGTAATCATATAACTTTATCGACTTATCTGGCATTACTTTCACATTCGTTGTATTTAGCTCCATCTCCAACACTCTAACCAGCTTTTCCGGTTCATTACATTGAATCAAAAGATATCGTCGGCAATTTTCCTCTAGCTGTTCAAGGGTCAGTTGTTCTTTTACTTTTCCTTTGTGGATAATGATGTAGTCCGTAGCAGTTTGATACATCTCTGGCAAATTATGACTTGAAATGAAAATCGTTATCTGCTTTTCTTCGCATAATTTTTTCAACAGCATACGAATTTCCACTACTCCAATTGGGTCAAGTCCATTAATCGGTTCATCCAAAATCAGTAACTCTGGATTGCCAATCAGGGCGATTGCAATACCTAAACGTTGCTTCATACCAAGTGAAAAATTTCCTGTTTTCTTT
>DAIDKD010000046.1 GCA_027451065.1 Bacillaceae bacterium
TTCTATGTCAGGTAGTTGGTTGGCTATTGTTCAAGGATTTGCTGGCATGCGTACAACTAGTGGTCATCTTTCATTCGCACCATTTTTACCTCAGGGATGGAGCCATTATTCATTTACGATTAATTATCGTGGTCGCCTAATCCGCGTAACTGTGACTGAAGAGGAAACAACATTAAAGTTACTTTCTGGAGAAAAAACCTCTGTCATTATTTATGGGAAAGAAATGCAGTTAAGTTAATAAGGAGAGGTAGCAAGCTTTTTGTGAGGGGAACTGTCACACTGCCCGTTCGTACGGGATAAAAATGAATTGATAAGTCTGAAAGCTAGTGTCAATCGCCAAGCTTTCAGGCTTTTTTTTTTAATTAAATATCTGCAAGTATATTCAAATATGTTAAAATATATATGAAATAACATACATATAAATATGCGTAAATGATAGTGATGAAGGGAGTGAGAATATTGACTGTTACGATTAAAGATGTTGCTGTGAAAGCAGATGTAGCACCGTCTACTGTTTCGCGAGTGATTGCAAATCATCCAAGGATAAGTGAAAAAACGAAGAAAAAAGTAAGAGAAATAATGGAGGAGTTAGGCTATTATCCTAATTTTCATGCAAGGAGTTTAGCAAATCAATCTACAAGATCAATTGGTTTCGTGATGCCCATTCAAAGAACAAATCTTTTCAAAATCCATTTTTTTCTGAAGTAATGAGAGGGATTTCATCTTTTGCTCATGGAAAGGATTATTCATTATGTATGACGACAGGTGAAAATGAAGAAGAACAATTTCATGAGGTTGTCAAGATGGTTCAAGGAAAAAGAGTGGATGGAATCATTTTGCTATATTCCCAATCTAATGATAAAATTATCGACTATTTATTCAAAATGAAATTCCCTTTTGTAGTAATTGGGAGACCATCAAAAAATATCGAAGAAATCACATATGTCGATAACGATAACTATCAGGCGGCTCGAGAGTTAACAGAGTATCTGATTGCTGCTGGTCATGAGCGGATTGCTTTTCTTGGTGGGGGCGAGAATCTTTTATCCACACAAGATAGGTTATCTGGCTTTTGTGATATGATGGAGCGGGCTGGACTGAAGATTTCAGAACGATGGATTAAGCATGGAGATTGTGAAAAAGAAGCTAGTAAAGAGATAGTAGAGGAGATCATGTCATCAGACTATACACCAACTGCAATTTTAGCGGCTAATGATATCCTTGCTTTAGGAGTCTTAAGCGCTTTAGGGGAAAAAGGAGTAAACGTACCGAAGGATATGGCTGTAGTTAGTTTTAATAATTCAATGATATCTGAATTAGCGAACCCACCTTTAACAACCGTAGATGTAAATATTCATCAACTAGGCTATGAATCAGCTAGATGTATGATAGGAAAAATTGAAGGTGAGGTTGCAGAAACAACAAGTATCATCGTGCCAACCAAAATCATTCGAAGACAGACCTGTCAACAACGGGATGAAAGTGCTTGGTAAAAGTCAGTATTGTATTTCTGAAAGTTGTAATAATATTATATTTTACCTGGAAGGTCCAACAAACCAATGCTTTGTTGGACCTTTCAGCGTGCTGTGAGAATTGGGTGGTTTTTTACCCAATCCTCACAGCACGCTAGCGATAATTAATGAACTGAATATCAATCGGCAAATCAGCGTCTCTAATAGCGTTCATGATTTTTTGTAGATCATCTTTGCTTTTTCCAGTAACGCGGACTTGGTCGTCTTGAATTTGGCTTTTCACTTTTAAGCCACTTTGTTTGATAATGTTAGTGATTTTTTTTCCATTGTCTTTGTCAATGCCTTGTACTAATTTCGCTCGTTGGCGAATTGTTCCGCCAGCAGCATTTTCGCTTTTTCCGTAGTCAATATTTTTCGTTGGTACATTTTGTTTGATTAATTTGTTGACAAGGACATCTTTTAATTGCTCCATTTTGAATTCATCGTCAGAAATAAGTGTAAGCTCTTCTTTGTCTTTCTCTAACGTAATATCACTTTTACTTCCTTTGAAATCATAACGGTTTTTGATTTCCTTCAAAGCAACATTTACTGCATTTTGAACATCTGTCAAATCTACTTTTGAAACAATATCGAATGAATTTTCTTTAGCCATAAGGTTCCCTCCAAAAACTTTTATATTTTCATTATATATTTATTACCTAATGTTGCAAAGGTCATGATATAATTTATTTTTGAAGGAAATGATATTGTAGAAAAGAAAATATAGAGAGGTAGGTATGAGAATGACTTTACAAGTAGGTGAAAGTAGTCGATTAACAGTATTAAGAAAAACAGATATTGGTTATATGTTAACAGATGGTGAGTCTGAAATATTCATGCATAACAACGAAGTGACAGGAGAAATACAGGAAGGGCAAGCTGTGGAAGTTTTTATATACAGTGACCACCAAGGACGCTTGGCAGCAACTATGGAAGTGCCGAATATTTCTGTAGAAAATTTTGATTGGGTGACCGTTTCAGAAGTAAATCCAGATTTAGGAGTTTTCGTTGATATCGGAATCTCAAAGGATATGTTAATTCATAAAGGTGACCTATCTCCTTTTGAGAACGTCTGGCCTCAAGTAGGCGATCAGCTTTATTGTATTTTGAAACGGACACAGCAAGGCAGATTGATTGCGAAGCTGGCAACAGAGCAGGATATGAGACAAATTGCGGTGCCAGCTAGTGAGAGTATGTTTAATAAAAATATTAACGGAGTTGTTTACCGAACATTACGAGTGGGTTCTTATATTTTGACGGATGAAAGATTTTTGGGCTTTATTCATGAGTCCCAAAGAGGCGGTGTAGAGCCTAGAATTGGAGCAAGGGTATCAGGACGAATTATCATGGTGAAAGAAAATGGAGAGATTAATGTATCTCTGCTTCCGAGAAAGCATGAAGGACAAACGGATGATGCCCAAAAAATTTGGGAATATATGGAGAGTCGCGGCGGTGCAATGCCTTATTGGGATAAAAGCAATCCAGAAGACATTCTCGAGCGTTTTAACATGAGTAAAGGGGCGTTCAAGCGCGCAATCGGAAAGTTATTGAAAGAAGGAAAAGTCTATCAAGAGAATGGCTGGACATATTTTAAAAATGAGGATGACAGTGTGAAATAGTAGGTTACTTTTATTGAATACTGTCAGAAAATAAAAGGGAGTGTGAAGAAACATGTCGTCAGAAGTTAGGAAGAAGATTGGCTTTCTTCCATTAGTCGGCTTGGTAATTGGTTCCGCAATTGGAGCGGGAATTTTTGAATTGCCTAGCCAATTGGCAGGACAGGCATCTGCTGGAGGGGCAGTGATTGCTTGGGTAATTATTGGATTTGGAGTGATGATGCTGTCACTTTGTTTAAGTAATTTATCGGTCAAGCGTCCAGATATTGAGGGTGGAATTTTTGGTTATGCAGAGGAAATGTTTGGGCACTTTGGCGGTTTCATCAGTGGGTGGGGCTATTGGTTGTCGTCGTGGCTAGGAAATGTTGCTTTTGCAACGATGTTAATGAATGCTGTTGGCTACTTTATCCCTGCATTTGCAGGAGGGCAAAATATTCCATCTATTATCGTCGCCAGTATTATTATGTGGCTGTTGACTTTTTTGGTAATGAATGGGGTAGAAAATGCTACAATTATTAATTTAGTTGTGACTATTTGTAAGTTAGTGCCGTTATTTGTTTTTATTGTTGTTGCATTATTTGCTTTTCAAATAGATATATTTATGGATAGCTTTTCTGAGGTTTTTTCAGATACCCATACTACAGCAGTTACTACTCAAGTAGAAGGAAGCCTTTTGGCAATTATGTGGGTATTTGTCGGAATTGAAGGAGTTACTTCCTTGTCTTCACGTGCCAAAAAATCAGAATTAGGGAAATCAATTGTACTTGGTGTAGCAGGATTGATTGTCATTTATATGTTGGCATCACTTGTAGGATATGGAATAAAAACACAAGAACAACTAGCAACTTTGTCGAGTCCTTCTACAGCATTTATATTTCAAGAAATTGTAGGTCCTTGGGGAGCAGCATTTATTAATATTGGTCTTATTATTTCTATTTTAGGATGTTGGCTGTCATGGACGATGTTTCCAGGAGAAACAGGTATGATTATGGGGCGCAGGAAATTATTGCCGAAAAAATGGGGTGGAACCAATGAAAATGGAGCACCAGCCTATGCTTTAATTGTGACAGCGGTGTTGGTTCAAGCGTTTATGTTCACCTTTTTGATAACAGATTATGCTTATGAATTTGCATTCTCCTTATGTACATCAGCAATTTTGATTTGTTATCTTTTTGTTGGAGTATATCAAGTGAAATACTCATGGGAAAATCGCAGCGAAAAGGGAGCGAAAGTGCAACTTCTTATCGGGATAGCAGCATCTATTTTTCAAATGTGGGCGATTTATGCGGCAGGGCTTGTGTTTATGCTTTTGGTCTTGACTGCATATTTACCAGGAATCATTTTGTACGTGGTTGCAAGAAGAGAGGCGAAAGTTACTGTATTTGATGGGAAGGAAAAAGTCATTGCAGCTGTCATCTTTATTGGTGCAGCTATTGCGATTTGGATGCTTATAACGGGAGTAATAACCATTTAATGAATAAGTAAAAAGGGAAGTGGGAATGTGAAAATTGCAAGCTTCGGAGTGGAGGAATGGTTAAACCTATGGGAAAAAGATGCTGTTTACGACATAGCAGGAAGCTCAATTTCCTCATTTTCTTTAAAGGATATTATCCAGATTGATGGAACAGATTATCAAGATTTTTTCGAAAAAATCACAACAAAGAAAATGGATTATGGCTGGATTGAAGGATCTCCTGATTTTAAAATGGAAGTCAGTAAGCTATATAAAAATGTACCTGCAGATAATATTCTGCAAACAAATGGAGCAACTGGAGCGAATCTAGTAGCAATTCTTGCATTAATAGAACGTGGAGATCATGTGATTTCCATGTATCCCACTTACCAGCAGCTTTATGATATCCCGAAAGCTATCGGAGCAGAGGTGAGTCTTTGGGAAATTCATGAGGAGAATAACTGGATTCCGAGCATATCGGAGCTCAAGGCACTCATTCGACCGAATACGAAATTGATTACGTTAAATAATGCGAATAACCCGACAGGAACGGTACTAGATAAAGATTTATTGCTGGAGATAGTTCAAGTTGCCAAAAGTGTTGGAGCATATATTCTCGTTGATGAAGTGTATCAATCATTGTTGCCGGGAGTAGAGATAACGTCCATTGTGGATTTATATGAGAAAGGTATTTCTACTAATTCTCTTTCAAAAACATATTCAGTACCCGGTGTACGAGTAGGATGGATTGCTAGTAATAAAGAGTTAGCTGACGAATTTAGAAAGTATCGTGATTATACGATGATTTGTGCAGGGGTGTTTGATGACCATCTAGCTGTACATATATTAAAAAATAGGCGGGCTATTTTAGAAAGAAATCGAAAAATTGTATTAGCAAATCTAAACATTTTAGAACAATGGGTACAGAGCGAAGCAAGGGTGTCACTGATTTTACCAAAAGCAGTGTCAACTTCTTTCCCGAAATTAGACATTCCTATTCCTGTGGAACAATTTTGCATTAATCTTTTAAAAGAAAAAGGAGTCTTATTGGTTCCAGGTAGTCGCTTCGGTTTTGAAGGTTATGTAAGATTAGGATATTGTACTGATTCAGGGATACTAAAAAAAGGATTGGCAGAGCTTTCTGAATATCTGCGTCAATTTGATTAATTGTTCATAAACTTACGTATTATGAGAATGAAACAAAGTTTTCATTCTCATAATATGTAAGTTTTTTTATATTTTTAAATGGAAAAAGGAAGAAAAATGAACTATAATGGAAATACAAATGTAAGTGCTATCATTAAGCGAGGAGAATGAATATGACTCAACCAATTAATGTGACTTCTGAAATCGGAAAAATGAAAACGGTTTTATTAAAAAGACCTGGGAAAGAATTAGAAAATCTGACACCTGATTATTTAGAGAAATTACTTTTTGATGATATTCCTTATTTAAAAGTTATCCAGCAAGAGCATGACTATTTTGCACAAGTGTTAAGAAATCAAGGGGTGGAGATACTTTACCTTGAAAAATTAGTTTCTGAAGCTTTAGCTAAGGAAGAGGTACGTGAACAATTTGTGAGCCAGCTATTACGAGAGTCTAGACAAAATGTACATGATACTATAGAAAATTTAAAAAGCTATTTATTATCTTTTCCAACTGAAGAAATGGTAGCGAAAGTGATGGCTGGTGTACGTAAAAATGAAATTGCATCGCAGAAGAAAACCCATTTATATGAACTGATGGAGGATCATCATCCTTTCTACTTAGACCCAATGCCCAATCTATACTTTACACGTGATCCGGCAGCTGTTATGGGTAACGGCATGACAATTAATAAAATGTATCAGCCAGCTCGCCGCCGTGAGTCTATGTTTATGGAATATGTCATGAAATACCATCAACGTTTTGCAAATAAAGACGTTCCCATTTGGCTCAACAGAGATTATGGATTCTCTATTGAGGGTGGGGATGAGTTAGTGTTAAGCGATGAGGTAGTGGCAATAGGCGTGTCTGAGCGGACATCTGCACAAGCGATTGAACAACTTGCACTAAATTTGTTTCAGAAACAAAAATCCATAAAAAAAGTAATAGCAGTGGAATTGGAAAAGTGCCGAGCTTTCATGCATTTAGATACAGTTTTCACAATGATTGACTATGATAAATTTACAATCCATCCAGCTATTCAATGTTCACAAGGAAATATGAATATATTTATCCTTGAAAAAGGAAAAGATAATGAACACTTAACCATTACGACACGGAATAATTTGGAAGAAGTACTAAAAGAAGTACTAGATTTAAGTGAAGTTCTTCTTCTGCCTTGTGGAGGAGGCGATTTAATTGTTTCAGCACGTGAGCAATGGAATGATGGCTCTAATACTTTAGCTGTTGCACCAGGTGTTGTTATCACGTATGATAGAAACTATGTTTCAAATGAATTGATGCGGGAAAATGGCATAGAGGTAATCGAAATTGTCGGCTCAGAATTAGTTCGTGGTCGTGGAGGTCCTCGTTGTATGAGCATGCCGTTGGTTCGTGAAAATTTGAAAAAGTAATTGAAAGTAAGATGTGATAGCAATGAAGAAAGTAGGAGTAGAACATGGAAAATGCAAATCTTTTAATGAATGAATTGAAAAAAATAGAAAGAGATTTTCATAAATCCTTGGCTGAGCTAATTGAAATACCATCGGTAATCGATGAAAATGATAGTACATATCCTTTTGGAAAAGAGATTGATAAGGCACTTAGAAAGACACTGTCCCTTTGTGAACAGTTAGGATTTCAGACGTTCTATGATAAGGAAGGATATTACGGGTATGCAGAGATTGGAGAAGGAGAAGAATTAATTGGCATCTTAGGCCATATTGATGTTGTTCCAGCGGGGAATTTAGATGATTGGAATACTCCGCCTTTTGAGGGAACTGTTATCGATGGAAAAATGTATGGTAGAGGAACGTCAGATGACAAAGGACCAACTGTAGCGGCATTATTTGCGACGAAAGCTCTAATGAATATGGGCGTTACTTTTGGAAAAAGAGTAAGGTTTATTTTCGGGACAGATGAAGAAAATTTGTGGAGATGTATGAATCGCTATGTGGAGAAGGAAGAAATGCCAAGTATGGGATTTACGCCAGATGCAACTTTCCCATTGGTGTATGCAGAGAAAGGATTACTTCAAGTAATTTTAAGTGGGAAGAATGAAACAGGTATAGAATTAAAAGCAGGAAATTCTTTGAATGCAGTGCCGGATAGTGCTACCTATAATGGTGAAAAACAAGATGAACTAAAGTTAGCATTGGATAAGCTTGGTTTTCCATATGAGAGCAAAGAAGATGGAGTTGTTGTTCTAGGAAAGTCTGTTCATGCAAAGGATACTGAAAAAGGAATAAATGCTATTAACCGTTTGTTAGTTGGATTAAAAGAAATTGGCTATACGTCTAAGGTCATTGAGTTTGTAAATGATTTAGTGAATGAGAATCCTTATGGAACCGAAATTTTTGGTCCCCTTGAGGACGAAATGTCTGGTAAATTGAAATTTAATATTGGAAAATTAGAATTAGATGATGAGGAAAGATTGTTTATCGATATGCGCTTTCCTGTAACAGTGGATAAGCAGGAAATTGTCGAGACACTTTCGAGAACCGCAGAAAAATACGGATTGGAATATAAAGAATATGATTATTTAAAATCAATCTACGTGCCACTTGATCACACGCTAGTGAAAACATTAATGTCCGTGTATCAAGAAGTAACGAATGATAGTGTTTCTCAGCCTATATCATCTGGTGGTGCTACATATGCAAGGGCAATGGATAATTTTGTTGCTTTTGGTTCCGGCTTTCCAGAACAGGAAAAAACGGAGCACCAGCCTAATGAATATATTGAACTAGATAAAATGTTTACAGCAATGGAGATTTATGCCAAAGCGATACAGGAGTTAGCAAGATAAAATTGTAGTTTTATCATTATGGCAACGGGCTGTAAGAAATAGGTGATTTTCATCTATTTCTTACAGCCCGTTGTCTGTTATTTTTTAAAAAATTTTTCTCTGAACATCTTGCCATCATACTCATATGTTTGGTATAGTGTATCTCGCATCAATAAAAGTTTTATTTTATAGATGATCAACTTCTTTTGAAAAAGAATTGCTTACTTTGTAGTCGTTCTTTTTTGCCAATAGATTTTTTTTATGCTCTTTAGCATTGTTATCCTTTGCTTTTTTATCATTATCACTAGTAACAGACACGGAATCTTCCTCCTATTTCTAAAGGATAATGATAGTATGCTTAAATATTGCAGAGATTATGTGAAAGAGAAGTGAAGATGGAGGTTTTGATATGAAAAAAATGATGAAAACATTCGCAGTTGTAGTTCTGGGAGCTTTTATATCAGCCGTAGGAATGAACTTATTTTTGATTCCTGCTGATGTGTATTCAGGTGGATTTACTGGATTGGCGCAATTATTATCAAGACTTCTGCAGGGGCATATTCCCTTTTTGTCAACAGGAGTTTTCTTGGTTCTATTAAATCTGCCAATAGCAGTTATTGCTTGGCTGATATTTGGGAAAATGTTTACAATATACAGTTTTTCCAGTGTAGGATTAATGACATTATTTTTAGAAGTTGTCCCGATTGTTCAAGTATCTGAAGACATGTTGCTAAATGCTGTATTTGGCGGAGTCATCGCAGCGGCTGGAGTAGGTATTACCCTTCGAGCAGGAGCATCGACAGGGGGACTTGATGTGATTGCGATGCTTATGTCTCGAGCAAGGGGGAAATCAGTAGGGTCTTACTCGTTTATTTTTAATGGAATGATTGTCTTGGCAACAGGTGCATTGCTTGGCTGGGAACAGGCATTATACACAATTGTTTCTATTTATGTCATGTCTGTTGTAATTGATAAATTATACACAGCTCAAAGTAAATTGACTGCAATGATTGTCACCTCCAAAGGTGAAGAGATGGCAAAGGCGATTCAAAGCCAACTTATCCGTGGGATGACTCATATTCCAGCGCGAGGAGCTTTTTCTCACGAAGAAAAAGATATGCTGATGATTGTTATTTCACGCTATGAATTAATTCCTTTGCAGCATATTATCAACACGGTAGATCCAAAGGCTTTTACAAATATTGTTCAGACAGTAGACGTAGTTGGCTTATTTAGGAAAGATTAGCGCTATTTTCTCATGTCGTCGAAAAGGATAACTAAGGTGATTGTAGTAAAAGTAATCATCTTAGTTATCCTTTTCGGTCTTACTTGGCTTTTTCCAAACTCCATTGAAAGTTTATTGGTTCTTCTTTTGCTGGATTGGCGATGCAGTTAAATAAATAGTCTAGGACACTGTTTTGTTTTTTCTTATTTTTGACTAGGTGAATGGCTTCTTTCTCTGCTAAAACATCCAGCACCATGATTTCACCGTTGTCTACCTCTTTTTGTAAGCGGGAACTGCCGATAATTGCAATCATATCTCCAGCTAAAACACTTTCTTTTATTACTTCATCGCTATCGCAATCAATAATCATTGGAAATGTTAGTCCTTGATTGAAAAAATTGTAGTACATGTATTTGGAATTACGATGAACAATGACAGGGTAGTTTTCTAAATAATAATCTTTGTTTTTAAATTTATGCGCAGTTTTCGTGGAAATGGCTAAAACAAACTTTTCATAACCAATAATTGCGCTTTCTATATTGGGAGGAATCATCTTTCCAACAACAATACCTAAGTCAATTTCATTTTTAATAATTTTGCTAAAAGTATCGTCAATGCTGGAAGCCTTGATTTGAAAAGATGTGGCTGGATACTTTTTGACAATGTCTTTAATAGCTGGGACAAAAAAATTGTAGCAATAATAATCTAAGCTTTGCAGCTCTAGTGTTTGTTTTTTCCCCATTTCAGCACTTATTTCTTTTATCATTGTGATTTCTTTCAAAATGGTATTGGTATGTCGATATAAAAGTTCCCCAGCATGAGTTAAAGTATATTTGCCATTCTCCTTTATTATCAACTGAGCCCCGATTTCTTCTTCTAATATTTTTATATGTTTTGTAACGGTCGGCTGAGAATAGTTCAATCTAATAGCAGCTTTTGTTAAATTGAGTTCTTCGGCAACAACTTGAAAAGTTCGTAAATTCCTGATTTCCATTCTTTTTCCTCCAACCTTAACACTGATATTTTGATAGGGTAATAACTATTCGAAAAATGAATAAAAACTATTACATATAAGTAAACAAAATGAAAACGTTATCTTGTATACTATTATAAAGTAAAATGGGTAGGAAATAAAGATGTATCACGTTTGAGGAGGGGTTTCATTGGCAAATCAATCTTTAGAAAAAATAACAAACACAAATCACTTAGCAGGAAGAATTGAACAGATTGCTGTCGAATTAACAACTGTGTTAAGTGTAGTAGAAACCGAAGGTGAAGTAGCAGTATCAGAAAAAGTTTATGATATTTTCTCGAAAATAGATTATTACCGAGAAAATCCAAATGATTTAAAATTTGTTGATGTAGAAGGAGATTTTCTAGGAAGAAAAAATGTTTGTGCCATTTTAAGAGGTAAGAAAAACAAAAGCCAAAAACAGTTATTCTCATTGGTCATACTGATACTGTTGGAATTTCGGACTACGGTATGTTAGAAGAATATGCTAATAAACCTTATGAATTAACTGGAAAATTCAAAGAAATTGCTAATACTTTATCTTCTGAGACTCAAAAGGACTTAGCAACGGGTGACTATTTATTCGGTCGCGGCCTGCTGGATATGAAGACAGGAAATGCAATTATTATTGCATTAATGGAAGAAATCTCGAAAAATCTCGAGAACTTTTCTGGAAACATCATTTATGCTGCTGTTACTGATGAAGAGGCTAACTCTGCAGGTATGCTAGCTATGGTGCCAGAACTTGTAAAAATACGTGCAGAGGAAAAGTTTGAGTATGTAGGATTAATTGATACTGACTACACTACTTCTGAACATGAAGGTGATGAGAATAAATATGTATATGTAGGTGCAGTTGGAAAATTAATGCCTTCTTTCTATATCGTAGGAAAAGAAACTCATGTTGGGGAAGCTTTCAATGGACTTGATTCCAATCAAATTGCTGCAGCAATCACAAATCGGGTGAACGTAAATACTGACTTTTGTGATGTTGTCGATGGGGAAGTGACTTTGCCGCCAATTACACTGAAGCAACGGGATTTAAAGCCAGAGTATTCCGTTCAAACAGCAAAAACATCAACGCTATTCTTTAACTATGCAACCCATAGTAGTACACCTGATGAGGTGATGAGAAAAATGGTAGGTGCTGCACAGGAGGCTTTTCAATCAACAGTGGATGATTTGAATGTTCAATATGAAAGATTCTGCGGTCTATCTGGAAGAACATATACTAAATTACCATGGAAAGCAAGAGTAATCTCTTATGAAGAGTTGTATCAGAAAGTAAAGGCTGAAATTGGGGATGAAATTGATAGCATCATCAAAGAATACACAGATGCAATGCTAGAAGATGATTCGTTGGATGTTAGGGACTTTGCGATAAAGTTAGTGGAAAAAGTCCACAACTTATGGTCGGATAGGGAACCGATAGTAGTGGTATATTTCTCACCTCCATATTATCCGCATATTCATGTAAAAGGAGAAAGGGAAATTGAAAAAAATATACTGAGTGCAGTGACAGGAGCTGTTCATACAACAGAAACTGATTATCAGGTAGTTTATAAGAAATTCTTCCCGTATATAGCAGACCTTAGTTATGCAGCAGCACCAAGTGACCCCCAAATTATTGCTGCATTAAAAGATAATACCCCCGGATTTGGTACCAAGTACAACTTACCGTTGGCCGAAATGGGAGAGTTAGATTTACCGGTTTTAAATATTGGACCATTTGGCAAAGATGCTCATCAATTTACTGAGAGAATAGAGAAGAATTATTCATTCAAAGTAGTACCGGAATTAGTATACAAGACAATCATGAACTTGCTGGGGGAGGCTGGGGCAATAAGGCAAAAAACGGTTCTTTCTCAACACTAGGTATTTTGAATTTCCAAGGCACAAGATAGGCGCTTTAAATAAAGACATCTACTTGTGCTTGAAAATATTTTTACCCAAAGGCGAGTAAGAACCCAAAAAATGCCTTTTGGCCCAGTCTCAGAAAAAACTGACAATATGAAAATACAGCAATATCAATAGTTTTAATAATTGTCAGTTTTTGCATTTTTTGTAAATTTTTATTAAGGGAATAATATAATGTGATTTGACAAAGGTTTTACCACATGAATATTGAATTTTGAAATACTCCGTACCTTATTGGATGGAAAGAGTGAGATGGGTGTCTTTTACCCGCTTCACTCTTTCCAATCTACATATTCTTTCTTTACATATTTACTAGTAAAGGCTGCTAATAATGCGCCGTAATCTAAATGAAATTGAATCGAGTCACCAACATGATATTCTTTCTTTGCATTGGTAAAATCGATAATTAAATGGTCGGAGCTAGCGCCGATAATTTTTAAATCAGTATCAATAGGAGTGATGTTGTCTACTGAGATATCCTGTTTCCCGATGGCAAGAATGCCTCGTAACATATTTCCTTTATCCTCAAAAGATGGTTTGTTTCCAAAAGCATCCACTCCCACTTGGCCAATGGGTAGAGAAGGCTTCCTTTTTAATTCGATAATTTCTGCTGACAAGGTAAAAACATCTTTGTGCATTTCTTTGTATTCATTACCGAATGCTGTTTCACGGCCTAACGCAAATGATTCACCAATTCGGAGGTTGTTAATTTCTTGTGGTAGTAATTTGTCTTCCAGTAAATAAAGGGAACTAGAATTTCCTCCCGATATCATTGGTAACGTTATGTGAAAATCTCTTTCAATTTTATGTTTGTAATTAATTAGTTGATTTAGATTTGAATTTTCTGGAATAATAGCACCGTAGCAAGTGAAATTAACACCTAAGCCAATTAATTGAATGTTTTCCATCTCGATTATTGCTTTGACAGCAGACATTAACTCCTCCTTTTCAAAAAAACCTTCACGCAAATCACCTAGGTCAACCATTAACAGTACTTGGTGAATTTTGTTGTATTTCTTGGCGGCTTGATTTAATTGATAAATAGTGCTTAACTCAGAATGAAAACTAATATCTGCATATTGAATAACCTCGGCAACTTCACTAGGCATCGGAATACGGATAAGAATTTTCTTTTTGCTGGAATGTTGATAGCTTTTCAAATTTTCAATACGCGAATCACCAAAGTATTCAATTTCAGGAAATTCTTCAAAGATATGAATGATAGCTGGATCCGCGCTATAAACCTTAGTCACAGCTATGATGCTAATATTTTTGTCCTTTATTTTTTTTGATAAATATTGAATATTGTCCCTAAGCTTATTGAGATGAACAGTTACTTTTGGATTCATTGGACTGCACTCCTTTTCACTTAAACTATTCTCTTTATGAATATTGTAAACAGAAAAAACGATTACATTATTCGAAAAAGGAATAGTTAGTATTTGAATTTTAAAATTTTGCAGAAAGTAACTATGCTAAGCTAACATTAGAGGAAATAAAAGGTAAATAAAAAAGGAAGCGTTTTATTTTTTGGCGAGGAGGAGTTCATAAATGGAAAATATAAGAGTAATAGTATGGGGTCTAGGTGCCATGGGTGGCGGGATTGCTCGCATGTTATTAAAAAAAGAGGGCGTCGATATTGTCGGCGGTATTGATATCGGTGACAAAGTTGGAAAACCTTTGTATGAAGTAGTAGGGGTAGAACCGACGCTGAAAGCAGACTTGAAAGTAGGAACAGTTGAAGATTATATAACAGAAAAGAGAGCAGATATTGTTTTACTTTGTACAGACTCATATACTGCAACATCATTCGATAAAATAAAATTAATTGTTGAAAACAAAATGAATGTGATTTCTAGCGCAGAAGAAATGGCCTATCCACAAGCACAAAATCCGGACTTGGCAAAACAGCTGGATGATTTGGCAAAAGAAAATGGTGTTTCTATTTTAGGGACAGGAATTAATCCAGGTTTAA
Source organism: Bacillaceae bacterium (assembly GCA_027451065.1). Taxonomy (GTDB): domain Bacteria; phylum Bacillota; class Bacilli; order Bacillales; family Bacillaceae_G; genus DAIDKD01. Next base: position 14,641 of record DAIDKD010000046.1, read on the forward strand.
TGATGGATTTATTAGTCATCATGATGACTGGTGCTTGTGAAGACGTAAATCATATTACCGCCAAGCGTATCAATTCTTTATCTCCATTTGGTGAAACAGTGATGGAAGAGCAGGGAATTGGAATGAAGGTAGAAGATTTCAATAAAGGAGTAAGAGAGAATACGATTGCTGGACATGTTGGTTTCCATGAATCTATTCAAATGATAGCCGATGCAATCGGTTGGAAGCTAGATGGAGAAATCAGGAAAACAATGGAAGCAATCGTAACAGATGTTGATCGAGTGGCACCTCATGGTGAAGCAAAGGCCGGAGAGGTTGCTGGTGTTGCAATGAACGGTTACGGTCAAGTGGACAATGAAATCAAAATTGTTCTGGAGCACCCACAGCAAATCGAGCCGGAACAAGTAAATGTACAAACAGGTGATTACGTCATTATTGAGGGAACACCGAATATTAATATGGTAAACACTCCAGAGGTTGAAGGTGGAATCGGGACAATTGCAATGTGTGTCAATATGATTCCTCAAGTTATCAATGCTGATCCTGGATTAAAAACAATGCTTGATTTGCCTGTGCCAAGAGCTATTATGGGAGATATGAGAGAGCGAATTAATCCAA
>DAIDKD010000047.1:0-2387 GCA_027451065.1 Bacillaceae bacterium
AGATTAAGCGATGCACTTGATGAAGTAGATCCAATTGAAGATTTATATTTTCTAGATGTTTCTTCACCAGGGGCAGAAAGACCTTTAAAGAAGGACGCAGATTTCGAGAAAGCTATCGGTAGAAAAGTTGCAATTAAAACGTATGAGAAAATTGATGGTGAAAAAATGTTTGAAGGAGAACTTCTGGCATTTGACGGCAAAGAAATAACATTGCTGTTAACCATAAAAACAAGAAAAAAAGAAATGACAATACCATATGATAAAGTAGCAAGCGCAAGACTTGCAGTAAGCTTTAACTAAGAAAATTTGAGGGGGATCTATTTACATGAGCACCGAACTGATGGATGCCTTAGTATTACTTGAAAAAGAAAAAGGCATCAGTAAAGAATTTTTAATAGAGGCAATAGAGGCAGCACTAATTTCAGCCTATAAGAAAAACTTTAACCAAGCACAAAATGTGCGGGTTGATTTAAATCAGGACTTAGGAACATTCCGCGTGTTTGCAAGAAAAGATGTTGTTGAAAATGTGTTTGATTCACGCTTGGAAATTTCAATAGGGCAAGCTCGTGAAATCAATCCGAATTACGCTATCGGAGATGTGATTGAAATTGAAGTAACACCGAGAGACTTCGGACGTATCGCGGCACAAGCAGCAAAGCAATTGATTACGCAAAAAGTACGGGAAGCCGAGAGAACGATTATTTATGAGGAATACATCGACCGTGCGGAAGATATTATGACTGGGACAGTCCAGCGGCAAGATTCTAAATTTTTGTATGTACAATTAGGGAAAATCGAGGCATTATTGCCAGTGAGTGAGCAAATTCCTACTGAACATTACCAACCACACGATAGAATAAAGGTATACATTACAAAAGTAGAAAAAACAACAAAAGGACCGCAAATCTACGTGTCACGTACACATCCAGGTTTGTTAAAACGGTTGTTTGAATTGGAAGTTCCGGAAATTTATGATGGAACTGTCGAAATTAAGTCGGTTGCTCGTGAAGCTGGAGACCGTTCGAAAATATCAGTTCATTCAGATAACCCAGACTTAGATCCAGTAGGGTCTTGCGTAGGACCGAAAGGACAGCGGGTCCAGGCAATTGTCGATGAATTAAAAGGCGAAAAGATTGACATCGTTCGCTGGTCTGAAGATCCCGTAGAATTTGTAGCTAACGCATTAAGCCCATCTGAAGTAACAGAAGTAATTGTTGATGAGGAAGGAAAATCAACAACTGTGATTGTTCCTGACCACCAACTATCTCTTGCTATTGGGAAAAGAGGACAAAATGCACGTCTTGCTGCAAAATTGACAAACTGGAAGATTGATATCAAAAGTGAATCAGAAGCAGAAGCATTAACTCTGTTCACTCCGAAAGAAGAAGAAGCACCGTTGCTGGAAGAAGTTGCGCCATTACTTGATATATTTGATACTGAAATCGAATAAGGAGGTGCGATGAGTGTGAAAAAAATACCGATGCGAAAATGTGTTGTAACAGGGGAAATGCGACCAAAGAAGGAATTGATTCGGATTGTCCGCTCGAAAGAAGGAGAAGTTTCTATTGATGAAACTGGAAAAAAATCCGGACGTGGAGCTTATGTGGCGAAAGAAAAGGATTCTATTTTGCAGGCGAAGCAAAAGCGTATTTTAGAAAATCACTTAAAAACAACAATCGATGCTTCAATCTATGATCAACTCCTTGAAATCGTAGAATCGAAAAGCGGAAGTGACTCGTCTAGCTTATGAGGGAAATAGGAAATTCTCAAAAAGATATTTTTTTACCTTATTGAGAATTTCCACAGCGAGTTAGACAGAGAGGAAGTAGATGCACATGAAGGATGAGAAATGGAAATCGTTGCTTGGACTGGCCAATCGTGCTAGAAAAATTATTTCGGGAGAAGAGCTTGTCATCAAAGAAATTCGAAATAACAATGCGAAGCTAGTTCTGATAGCAAAAGATGCGTCAGCCAATACATACAAAAAAGTAATGGATAAGGCATCTTATTACAATGTTCAAGTGAAAGAGGTAGAAAATCGATTTGAACTAGGTCATGCTATCGGTAAAGAAGCACGGGTTGTTGTGGCTGTGCTAGACGATGGATTTTCCAAAAGCTTGACGAAGTTATTATAGCTTTTATGGGGGTGGAGTTATGACAAAGATGCGGATTTATGAGTATGCCAAACAACAAAATATTTCTAGTAAAGAGGTTATTTCGAAGTTACGGGAAATAGAAGTAGTTGTTTCTAATCATATGGCAACCATTAATGATGAAACAATCCAAAAGCTTGATAATATATTCAAACCTCAAGAAAACATACAAACAATGCAATTGCAAGTAGAAGCAATGCCGGCAAATGATTATGATGCGATAGATGTAATACC
>DAIDKD010000047.1:2397-15006 GCA_027451065.1 Bacillaceae bacterium
AGCAACAAAAAGAAAAAGGCTACGAAAAAAACAACAAACGAAGAAGTGAACACAAATAATCGAACATTGTTGTCGAAAAAGAAAGGCCCAAACAATATGAGCGAAAACAAAACAAATGAAACGAACCAGAAGAAAATTGTATATTCAGGATCATTAACAGTAGGAGAAATTGCTACAAAAATAGGAAGAGAACCGTCAGAAATCATCAAAAAATTATTTATGCTAGGAGTTATGGCAACAATTAACCAAGACTTAGATAAAGATGCTATCGAGTTAATTGCTGGTGAATATGGATGGGAAGTTGAAGAAGAAATCATTCAGGATAACACAGAATTCGAAGCTTTTATTGATGAAATAGACGACGAAGCAGACTTAGTAGAGAGACCTGCTGTTGTAACAATCATGGGGCACGTTGACCATGGTAAAACAACGTTATTGGATTCTATCCGCCATTCAAAAGTAACTGCTGGAGAAGCAGGTGGAATTACCCAGCATATTGGTGCTTATCAAGTAGAAGTGAATGACAAAAAAATTACATTCTTAGATACACCTGGACATGCCGCGTTTACAACTATGCGTGCTCGTGGAGCCCAAGTAACAGATATAGCAATTATCGTAGTAGCAGCAGATGACGGTGTAATGCCGCAAACAGTTGAAGCAATTAACCATGCTAAAGCAGCAGAAGTACCAATTATTATTGCTGTAAACAAAATGGATAAACCAACTGCCAACCCTGACCGTGTGATGCAGGAATTGACGGAACATGGATTAGTTCCTGAAGATTGGGGCGGGGATACAATCTTTGTTCCAATTAGCGCCAAGCAAGGAGAAGGAATTGATACACTTTTAGAAATGATTCTTCTCGTTACGGAAATGGAAGAACTAAAAGCAAATCCAAATCGTCTAGCAGTAGGAACTGTTATTGAAGCAGAATTAGATAAAGGAAAAGGTGCACTTGCAACTTTATTAGTTCAAAATGGAACACTCCGCGTTGGAGATCCGATTGTTGTAGGAACAACTTTCGGTCGTGTCCGTGCAATGGTGAATGACTTAGGTCGTCGTACGAAAGAGGCTGATCCTTCGACACCAGTTGAAATCACTGGATTGAACAGTGTGCCACTTGCTGGAGATCGCTTCATGGTATTCCCAGACGAGAAAACAGCTCGTCAAGTTGGGGAATCTCGTGCACAAAAACACTTAGAAGCATCCCGTAGCGAAAAATCAAAAATGAGCTTAGAAGATTTATTTGAGCAAATCAAGCAAGGTGAAATGAAAGAAGTCAATGTTATCATTAAAGCGGACGTACAAGGTTCTGTAGAAGCACTTGTTGGATCACTTCAAAAAATTGAAGTAGAAGGCGTGAAAATCAAAATCATTCACACTGGAGTAGGTGCTATCACTGAATATGATGTAATGCTTGCATCAGCATCTAATGCAATTATTATCGGTTTCAACGTTCGTCCAGATATTAATGCAAAACGTACAGCAGATGCAGAAAAGGTGGACATTCGCCTACACCGTATTATTTATAAAGTGATTGAGGAAATTGAATCAGCGATGAAGGGGATGCTGGACCCTGAGTTTGAAGAAAAAGTAATTGGTCAAGCAGAAGTACGTCAAGTATTCAAAGTATCAAGAATTGGTACAATTGCTGGTTCTTATGTAACTGACGGGAAAATTACCCGCGATAGCGGTGTCCGCTTAATTCGTGATGGTATTGTCATTTATGAAGGAAATATTGATACTTTGAAACGTTTCAAGGATGATGTAAAAGAAGTTGCGACAAACTACGAGTGCGGTATTACAATTGAAAACTTCAACGATGTTAAAGAAGGCGATGTAATTGAAGCTTACGTAATGGAAGAAATCGAAAGAAAATAAATAGTTTGTCTGAAAAGGAGGAGAGAATTTCTTTTCAGACAAACCACAGCTCGATGAAAGAGGTGAGTGTATGAAAATTCGTCCAAATCGTGTTGGAGAACAGATGAAAAAAGAACTTAGCGATATTATTGGCAGAAAAATAAAAGATCCGCGTGTTGGTTTTGTTACTGTCACTGATGTAGAAGTAAGTGGTGATTTACAAATTGCCAAAGTATTTATTTCTGTACTTGGTGACCAAGAAAAACGTGAGGAAACTTTAGCAGGCTTAAACAAAGCAAAAGGTTTTATCCGTGCTGAAATCGGTCAACGTGTCCGTTTACGTAAAACACCGGAAATTTTCTTTGAGTTCGATGAATCGATTGACTATGGAAATAAAATCGAAACATTGCTAAGTGAATTGAAGAAAGACAATAGTGAGGGATTGTGATAGAGGGGAAAGACACTCCCTCTATCACAATCCCTTAAGACTAGGCAATCAAACGGGTTCTTCAATTTTTTTGAATACATCGTGATTGTCTATTCTTACATATTGGACAAGCTTTTTTAAAGAGGTGGATTGATGGAAGGAATATTACTTTTACATAAACCAAAAGGACTTACTTCTCATGATTGTGTGTTTAAAATCAGAAAGTTGTTGAAAGAAAAAAAAGTTGGGCATACGGGTACACTAGACCCTGATGTAACAGGAGTATTACCTATTTGTATCGGCAGAGCGACGAAACTTGTAGAATATATCACAAATGATACAAAGACTTATGAAGGAGAAGTAACTATTGGTTTTAGTACAACCACAGAGGACGCTTCCGGCGAAGTGTTCGAAACAAAGCAAGTACAAAGAACGATTACAAAACAGGAAATTGAAAATGTACTAGAGTCGTTAACAGGAGAAATTAGTCAAACGCCCCCAATGTATTCTGCTGTCAAAATAAACGGTAAAAAGCTTTATGAGTATGCCCGTCAAGGAATAGAAGTAGAGCGACCATCAAGAACAATTCAAATTCATGAATTTACCCTTCTAAACTCAAAAGAACAGTATGAAGGGGAGACGATTTCTTTCCGTTTTCGTGTCGTATGTAGCAAAGGGACGTATGTGAGAACGTTAGCAGTGATGGTAGGGGAAAGGTTAGGCTACCCAGCTCATATGTCAGACTTAATAAGAACAGCATCAGGTTCTTTTTTATTGGAGGATTGTCTTACTTTTCCAGAAATCGAAAACTTAGTAGAGGCTGGGCAGATTGAAGAGGCAATGATGACTCTGGACGATGCACTAGCTACTTTTCCAAAATATATTGTTGATGAGCAGAAGGAACAAATTGTGAGAAACGGTGGTTTCTTGAAGATTCCTTCCTCTTTGGTACACTTTGAACGGATTGTCATATATAATGAAAAAGGTAGAGCTTTAGGAATTTACCAAAAGCATCCTACAAAAGAAGGCTTATGGAAGCCAGAAAAAGTTTTAGTGAATAACCAGGAGTTGAAATAATGTGAAAATTATTCGTTTGGTGCATCCCCATAGTTTAAATAAAGCTGAGCTTGAACCAACTGTCATTGCACTAGGCTTCTTTGATGGTGTCCACTTAGGTCATCAAGAAGTAATTGGAACTGCAAAGAAAAAAGCTGATGAATTAGGCTATCAAAGCGCTGTTATGACACTTGATCCACACCCAAGTGTTGCATTTTCAAAAAGAAAAAAAGATGCAAAGTATATTACCCCTATTCAAAAGAAAATCAAGTGCATGGAAGCCCTCGGCATTGACGTTTTGTATATTGTGGAAGTTAATGAAAATTTTGCTGCCTTACAACCTCAGGATTTTGTTCATCAATATCTAGTTGGCTTGCATGTGAAACATGTAGTAACAGGATTCGATTATTCCTATGGTAAATCGAGACAAGGGACAACGAAAACACTCCTTCTTCATGGAAAAGGTGAATTCGCTCTAACAACAATTGGTGAAATGACGCGGGATGGAGAGAAGATAAGCTCTTCCAAAATACGAGAGTTGCTCGCTACAGGAAAAGTTGATGAAATAGAGGGAATCTTGGGGAGAGTGTACACTGTGGAAGGAGTTGTCATCCATGGCGACGAACGTGGAAGAACAATCGGCTTTCCTACTGCTAACATTGACGTAGATAAAGAACAGTTATTACCAATTTGCGGCGTATATGGAGTGCGGATAAAAGTAAAAGGCACGTGGTATGAAGGTATATGCAATGTGGGTGATAACCCTACCTTTACAGACGAAAAGCAGTTGAAAGTAGAAGTATATATTTTCGATTTTCAGCAATTTATATATGGTGAACATGTAGAAATTGAATGGCATTTTTTTATTCGTGAGGTGAAGAAGTTTGAAAGTGTTGAACAATTAATTGAGCAACTAACTCTCAATAGTGAGACAGCAAAGCAATATTTTGCGAAAGTATAAGAATACACTTGCTTTTTATCATAAAACATAGTATTCTAATAACGGAAATCAACCATTGCTTGGTAAGTCGATTCACCGACGCTTGCTGGGTAATAGGGGATGAAACTTCAGTAAAAGTGACTGGTACAACGAAACTAGGAGTCTTTTGCTGAACAAAATTTTTAGGAGGTGGATAAGGATGGCCTTATCACAAGAACGCAAAAACCAAATTATTGAAGAATACAGAGTTCACGAAACGGACACTGGTTCACCAGAAGTTCAAATCGCTGTATTGACAGAGTCAATCAACACATTAAACGAACACTTACGTACACACAAGAAAGATCATCACTCACGTCGTGGTCTTTTGAAAATGGTAGGTCGTCGTCGTAACTTATTAACTTACTTACGTAACAAGGATATCACTCGTTACCGTGAGTTAATCCAAAAATTGGGCTTACGTCGATAATCAAAAACGAAGGTGCAAACGGCAAAATGACCGTTTTGACTGGAGGGAAAAGCGGGATAATTCCCGCTTTTTTCATATAATCAAATTTGTTCGTAAAGATTTCCAGGAAACTAGGAAACAATACATATGAAGTAAGTATGTCAGCAGCCAGCACATAAAAAAATTGGCGCTTGGATGTTAATTATTCTATAAAAAATAAGTGAGGTATGGTGCCCATGGGAAATGAGAAGCACGTTTTTTCCACTACTCTTGCTGGTCGTAAGTTATCAGTAGAGATTGGACAATTAGCGAAACAAGCAAATGGAGCGGTATTAGTTCGTTATGAAGACACTGCTGTTTTATCAACAGCAACAGCTTCAAAAGAAGCGAAAAAAGTTGATTTCTTCCCGCTGACAGTAAATTATGAAGAGCGTTTATATGCAGCCGGAAAAATTCCAGGAGGATTCATTAAACGTGAAGGCCGTCCAAGTGAAAAAGCAGTATTGGCTAGTCGTTTAATTGACCGTCCAATTCGTCCATTATTCGCTGATGGATTTCGTAATGAAGTACAAGTTGTCAGCATCGTAATGAGTGTAGACCAAGATTGCTCATCTGAAATAGCAGCAATGTTCGGGTCATCTTTAGCACTTTCTGTTTCTGACATTCCTTTTGAAGGACCAATCGCCGGAGTAGTTGTAGGTCGAATCAATGGTGAGTTTATCATCAATCCAACAGTTGAGCAGGAAGAACAAAGTGATATTCACTTAGTTGTTGCTGGAACAAAAGATGCAATCAACATGGTAGAAGCTGGTGCAAAAGAAGTACCAGAAGAAACAATGTTAGAAGCAATCATGTTTGGTCATGATGTCATCAAAACATTAATTGAATTCCAAGAAAAAATCGTTGCTGAAGTCGGCAAAGAAAAATTAGAAATTTCATTATATGAAGTAGACGCTGAGCTAAGTGCGGAAGTGCGTGAAATGGCAGAGCAAGACATGGTTGCTGCGATTCAAGTACATGAAAAGCATGCTCGTGAAGAGGCAATCAGCGAAGTGAAAAAACGCGTAATAGCCGCATATGAAGCGAAAGAAGTAGAAGAAGCAGTATTGAGTCAAGTGGGGGAAATCTTATCGAAAATTGTGAAAGAAGAAGTTCGTCGTCTGATCACAGTTGAAAAAGTTCGCCCGGACGGAAGAAAATTAGATGAAATTCGTCTTTTATCTTCTGAAGTTGGTTTATTAACTCGTACACACGGTTCTGGATTGTTTACTCGTGGGCAAACCCAAGCCTTGAGCATTTGTACACTAGGTGCATTAGGAGACGTTCAAATTTTGGACGGGCTAGGTGCGGAAGAATCTAAACGCTTTATGCATCACTATAATTTCCCGAATTTCAGCGTTGGAGAGACTGGACCGATGCGTGGACCAGGTCGTCGTGAAATTGGTCACGGTGCATTAGGTGAGCGTGCATTGGCACAAGTAATTCCAGATGAAAAAGATTTCCCTTACACAATTCGTCTTGTATCAGAAGTGTTGGAATCAAATGGCTCGACGTCTCAAGCGAGTATTTGTGCATCAACATTAGCAATGATGGATGCTGGTGTGCCGATTAAAGCACCTGTAGCAGGGATTGCAATGGGGCTTATTAAGTCAGGCGAGCATTACAGCGTACTGACTGATATCCAAGGAATGGAAGATCACTTAGGTGACATGGACTTTAAAGTAGCTGGAACAGCAGCAGGTGTAACAGCTTTACAAATGGATATTAAAATCGATGGATTATCCCGTGAAATTTTAGAAGAAGCATTAACGCAAGCTAAAATTGGTCGTATGCAAATTCTTGATTCCATGCTTTCAACAATCAACCAACCACGTGAGGAGCTTTCTACATATGCTCCAAAAATCATGGTAATGGAAATCAATCCTGATAAGATCAAAGACGTAATTGGACCTGGCGGAAAGCAAATTAATAAAATCATTGAAGAAACAGGTGTAAAAATTGATATCGAGCAAGATGGTAGAGTATTTATTTCATCTGTTGATCAATCAATGAATAAAAAAGCACAGAAAATCATTGAAGACCTAGTTCGTGAAGTAGAAGTAGGACAAACTTATCTTGGAACAGTAAGACGTGTTGAGAAATTCGGTGCTTTCGTTGAATTATTCCCTGGAACAGATGGTTTGGTTCACATTTCTGAATTAGCTCATGAGCGTGTCGGAAAAGTGGAAGATGTAGTAAATATAGGTGACGAAGTGCTTGTGAAAGTAATTGAAGTGGACAGACAAGGACGTGTCAATCTTTCTCGAAAAGCAACATTACCACAAGAAGAGAAGAAATAAAGTGAAACTTTTTTCAGTAGGGATTTCTTTCATCCCCTACTGAAAATTAGTTGAACCAATAATCGGGCGTTTATGGGCAGTTGCTTTATCTTACTGCCCGTTAATGCGGGATAAACACATGATGTGTGAAGGGGGAAAAAAGAGCTCCCTTCACACATCATGCAGAAAGGTCCGACCATGGTGAATGCGGTAGAATCAAAGCATTACTAGGTCGGACCTTTCTGTTAAAAAAATAATTACTTTTTTGGACAGCCTTACGAGGCTGTTCGTTTTTGCTTTGTTCTACTCACTCTGCCCTGTACATATTGTTATGATAGGGGGAGAGGGCGATGAAATCAGCTTATATACATATCATCGGTGTTATTTGTGTTTTATTTTGTGGGTATTTTATCTTCATAAATAGGGAAATATCCAATTATGTACAAGGATTAGAATATCGTACTGCAGCGGCTACAGGAAATAGTTTGTATGAAGAAATCAGACAGAGAGCACCTGATTACTATCTTCCTGCAGAGGATGCTAAAATTGATAAAATATGGAAAACAATCCCAGGGATTAGCGGAAAAGAAGTGGATGTACAATCCTCTTATCAGAAAATGAAGGACGCGGGGAAGTTTGATGAGAAGAAATTGGTTTTTAAGGAAGTCACACCGAAAGTACACGTAAAAGATTTAGAGCCGGCACCAATCTTTCGTGGCAACAGTCAAAAGAAAATGGTGGCTCTTACAGTAAATGTAGCATGGGGAAATGAATACTTGCCTGCCATGATAAAAACTTTGCAAAAAACTGATGCCCAGGCAACTTTTTTCCTTGAAGGAAAGTGGACAAAGAATAATCCAAATTTAGCAAAAATGATTGTAGAAGAAGGGTATGAAGTGGGAAACCATTCATACTCCCATCCAGATATGAGTATATTATCTAACCTGCAAAATCAAGAGCAGCTCGAAAAAACAAACACGATTATTGAAGCAGTAACAAAACAAAAAGTAAAATGGTTTGCTCCGCCAAGTGGAAGCTGGAATGATTCTGTTGTAAAGTTAGCAAAGGAAATGGGTATGGAAACAATTCTTTGGACAGCCGATACAATCGATTGGCAAAAGCCTTCTCCTAGAACTATCATCAGCAGGGTAGTGCAGAAGGCAGAAAATGGCACAATCGTATTGATGCATCCAACAAAGCCGACGGCAGAAGCATTAGAAATAATGATAAAAGAATTACAAGCAAAAGGATTTGAAGTGGTGGATATTTCCACATTGCTAGATGAAAGGCGATGAATCAAAGCTTCAGGCTATGTGAGTGGAAAAAATGCATATTGACAAAGCTTTGTATTTCAATTTTAACAGTTTGAAAATTCCTTTTAGTAAAATAAGCGTGACACTAGCGAGAATAATTGGTATGATATTAAAGAATGAAATATTGAAAATAAAGCATGTTGTTTCAGATTTTCCTAAATGACCTAGCATCCTCTCCTGAATTCTTCATGAAGATGCGTAGTTTTGGAATAACTGGTGCTTTTTAGGAGGACTTTCCGTTGATAACAAAATATACTTGTTCAAATGGTGTACGCATTGTACAAGAAAAAATCCCTACTGTTCGCTCAGTTGCGATTGGTATATGGATAAATACAGGGTCACGCCATGAAGATAAAATGAATAATGGGATTTCGCATTTCTTAGAGCATATGTTGTTTAAAGGAACAAAAACAAGAAGTGCCAAAGAAATTGCTGAATCTTTTGACCGAATTGGTGGACATGTGAACGCCTTTACATCAAAGGAATACACTTGTTACTACGCAAAAGTATTAGATAATCATGCGGCATACGCTTTGGAAATATTAGCAGATATGTTCTTTAACTCTACATTCGATCCAATTGAATTAGAGAAGGAAAAAAATGTCGTATATGAAGAAATAAAAATGTATGAAGACACCCCAGATGATATTGTTCATGATTTAGTAACGAGAGCAACATACGGTGATTATTCATTAGCATATCCGATTTTAGGAACGAAAGAAAGATTGGAAACCTTTACTAGTGAAACCTTACATCAATATATGAAAGAAAATTATACCCCTGATAAAATAGTAATATCTATTGCTGGGAACGTTGATGAATTATTTATCAAAGAAGTAGAAAAATACTTTCATACATATGAAGGGGCTAGCAGAAAACTGGATGTCACTACTCCAACATTTCATCGAGAAACAATTATTAGACAAAAAGATACAGAGCAATCTCATCTCTGTATGGCATTTCCTGGTCTTCCTGTTGGTGACAAAGACATTTACAGTCTTGTGACACTAAACAATATTTTGGGTGGAAGTATGAGTAGCCATCTGTTTCAGAAAGTTCGTGAGCAGCGGGGTCTCGCTTATTCGGTTTTTTCATACCATTCTTCCTATGAAGATACTGGTAGCTTAACTGTATATGCAGGAACAGGGAACGAGCAGTTAGAGGAACTTTGTGAAACAATACAAGAAACGCTAGAAACATTAAAAGCCGAAGGAATCACATCGAAAGAGCTAGAAAATAGCCGCGAACAGTTGAAAGGGAATTTAATGTTAGGTTTGGAAAGTACCAACGGTCGTATGAGCCGCAATGGAAAAAATGAATTATTGTTAGGAAGTCATCGTAGTTTAGATGAAATCGTTGAAAGTATAGATGCAGTATCAGAAGCATCGGTAAATGACATGATATCCAGAACATTTACAGATGAATTTGCAACAGCACTGGTCAGCCCTTCAGGGGAGAACCCGATGTCACAAGCTTAGTGAATTGAACAAAAAGAACGCAGGGGTTTCAAACTCCTGCGTTTTCAATTTGTGATTTAGCTGAGAATACCCACGACTTCAGTCATGAGTCATTCACATAATGGTAAATGTTAAAACTATAATTGAAATCTATCCTTTATCATTTGAGCTACTACATGGGCACTTACATTCTTATTATTAATTCTTAAATAATTTTTCATTTTGATTTCTCCATCTAGTGAATTTAATCGATTCGTTTCCGTTGTACTTAGTAGGTGGTGTTCGGATTGTTCAATATTTCTTTTGGTCGGCTTGTGTTCTAACCTATGAGATGTCTTGTTTCTTATTAATCTTTCTTCAAGTTCAGCTTCCAGTTCAACGAAATAGATTTCAGCTCCTTGCGAAGAAACGATTCGACATATATTATTAATATCATCCCAATCTTCTTTTTTGTCGAAGTACCATATTTTTGTAAATATCATTCCATAATTATCGCTCTTTGAAAATGCATGAAATATTTCCTCTCGAAATAAATGTGTTAATCGCCACATCTCTGGGCTAAATCCAAATAATGGCTCAAGTAAGTCGATGGTCATATGGTTATGAAATAGTTTCATACCGGATATTTTTGCTAGTTCTTGCCCAACTGTCATCTTACCTACTGCTTGTGGCCCAAATATAAAAACAAACTTTTCAATAACAATTCTCTCCTTTAGGAATTTAATAAAAATGTTGTATAGTAAGTGAATCCAATGAAAAATACTGTTAGATAGGCACTGAAGATATAAATGTACGTGCGTTCTGTCAGTTTTAATAGACCTAATAATACAAAAAATACTGTTTGCCCTAAGAAAAGGAATGTCATTTCATACATTTCTCCTACAAAAAACATGATTGCAAACATACCGGTCCAAAAACCCATCACTTGATACATTCGTTCCACCTATTTCCCCCTCCCATTTTCTATTCAGTGTCAGCGGTCAACATGTTGTGGAAAAATTACCTATATCTAAAAAATGAGGGAATTTCTCCTCATTTTTATTATAACGAAAGGGTAGCCCCTCTGCACATAGAACGCTTATGTTTCAACTCAACACCTACTTTGTTGGGTATTTTTGGCAGATGATTCATATCATTAGACATTTCATCCAATCAGAGAAGTACTTACTTTGCCTGTTTTCTGAAGGGGATATTAGGAAAAATTTCCCAATATCCCCTTCAGAAAACGTTCACAAAATCTTCACACAAACAGGACGAAGAAATGATAATATGAACATGTAAAAAATTTTAAAAAGGGAGTGATGTGATGGAACAAGCGATTGAAAAAATTGCAGAGCAAATTATCAGAGTTGCAGAAAAATATCAGGCGTCAGACATACATTTGCTGTTACGAAAAGATGATGGCATCATCCGATTTCGTATTGATGGCCAACTGATTCTTTATCAACTCATTACGAAAGAAACCTATCAACGGTTACTTTCCTACTTTAAGTTTTTGGCTTCTATGGATATAGGGGAAAAACGTAAACCACAGGGCGGAGCACTTAGTATTCATACGCACCGTCAAAGACTGCAATTGAGATTATCCACGTTACCTTCTCACACAGACGAAAGTCTTGTTATTCGAATTCATCCTCAGCACAAGCAAGTTCCACTTTCTCAACTATCTTTATTTCCAAATGTGCCGAAGAAATTAGCTTCTTTTTTAGAGTACTCACAAGGCTTGTTTATTTTTACCGGAGCAACCGGTAGTGGTAAATCAACTACATTGTACAGCTTATTGCAAGAAGAGAGAGCGCTATATCAAAATGTCATCACCTTAGAAGATCCAATTGAACAAAGACATGATCACCTGATTCAAGTTCAAGTGAATGAAAAAGCTGGGATTACGTTTGAAGCAGGATTGAAATCTATTTTGCGTCATGATCCAGACATTATCCTCATAGGAGAAATTCGTGATGCACAGACTGCTAAAATTGCCGTTCAGGCTGCGTTGACAGGGCATACTGTACTAGCAACTTTACACACGAAAGATACGTTAGGAGCGATTTATCGCTTAATAGAGTTAGGAATTTCCTTAGTAGACTTAGAGCAAGTGCTCAGAGCTGTTGTCAGTCAAAGATTAGTAAAAGTCACATGTCCTTTTTGTCAACAATCTTGTAAAGTATATTGCAATCGTAGAAAGCGCTTAGCTGTTTATGAAATATTACAGGACGAACATTTAGAAAAAGGGTTGCAGGAGGCAAATGGAGCCAAGGTGACGCATACTTTTCCTTCACTAGAGAATCAGCTAAGAAAAGGTTATGCCCTAGGCTATTTAAGCGCTGAGGATGTTGAAGAGGGAATCCGATGAAAAGAACAAAGTGGTCAAACATGAGCCAAGCAATTTTTTTAAAACGACTTGGAAAGCTTTTGCAAAAAGGATATTCTTTATTATCAGCATTAGAATTTTTGCTGTTACAAGAAAAGGCCGACTTTCAGGATGATATCCAAACTTGCATGGACCAGCTCAGACAAGGTGCATCATTATATGAAGTGTTTGTTCAAATGAAATTTCATCAGGATGTACTAGGCTACTTGTTTTATGCAGAGAAACATGGAGAAATTGCTATTAGCCTAGAAAAAGCAGGTTGTTTACTTGAAGGACGGCAAAAGCAACAGGAACAATTAATAAAAATTGTAAGGTATCCTCTTTTCCTACTGTCATTCCTCGCTGTTCTGCTACTATTTTTTAATTGGATATTGTTACCTCAATTCAAATCACTATTTCGAACGTTCCATGAAGAATCA
>DAIDKD010000048.1 GCA_027451065.1 Bacillaceae bacterium
ACCATGTTGGGCTTTGGCTTGAATAACTTTGAAAAAACAGCTTTTTCTCCCTTATAAAGGGTGCATTCCATATTTTTACCCTCAATGGGGGTGATCTGTAAGATAAATATCCTGATTATCGCAATAAAAAAATATTAAAGAGATTTAAAGTTACTCCTATCAGCCCCACACTAATTTTACTAGTACAATTCACAGTTTTTACGCTGTATGCAGTGGCGTCACTTATTCTTACTTTTATTGTGGCCTTTTTATTTTTCGATTTTAGAATGAATGGTTCAGTACTATTATTTTTGGCTGCATTTATTCTCGTAATGGTATCCATGTTTAGTATTGGTACAATGGTAGGTGGCATAGCACCAAATGCTAAAATCGCTAGCATAGTAGCGAGTGTTTTGTATTTTCCTATGTTGATTTTTTCTGGTGCAACTTTACCATATGCAATAATGCCTGAGGCGCTGCAAAACTTTTCCGCTATTTTACCACTAACACAAGGAATAAGATTGCTGAAAGCTACATCATTAGGACTACCGGTAGACACAGTCCTCTTTCCCGTGATTCTTATGGTGGTAATTACAATTGTGTGTGGCGGAATCTCCATAAAATACTTTAAGTGGGAATAAAAAAAGTCGAGGAAAGCTACAAAGTGGTGCCTATGTCGAAGCGCTTTTTCTAAATGTTTTGACATAGGCTTTCGCTTGTTAAGGAACATCACTTCCCCAGTATCTAATCCATGAAGGTGCAGTGATTCTATAATCGTTCACCTTTCCTTAACTGTATCAAACGCTTGATTCATATCCGCTACTTACGCCACGCGCAACTAGGATTACTTCCCCTTCATCTATGGTAGGTTTTAAAGATGGAAACATATCGCTGTTTCTTGCAAAAATAGTTTGACCTGTTGTGTGAAAACAAAAACACGTACAGCCGTGTTCGTCTCCAAATCCATACATAGAAAAAAGCCATGAAGAGCCTTGCAATTATTAATCGCAAGGCTCTTACTCATCTTTTTAATATGTCACTTGATTTCAGATATTTTTTTAGTAACGGATAAAAATTTTCTCTTGAACCAACAAGAATAATAATTACTAATTCACCATCTTCATTTTCACGAATAGCATACGCAATTTCATAATTTGCCCCTTTGTACCTCACATCATATCCGTATATACCAGATAAATCACCTGTTTTTAGTTCACCTGCTTTGTACGGATCCACTAATATTTCTTCAATCGCAGATAAGAATAATTTTTTCAGAGGCTTTTCCTTCAGTTTTTTCAAGTACGTTGAAGAAGCTGGAGAGTATTCAATTTTCTTATTGCTCATCAGATTCCTTTAAAATATCTGCGAAGATTTCTTCATGTGTAACTGAGTTCGTGTGCGCCTCTTCTATTAATTCATCAATTACAGCAGGAATTTGTGCTTTTCTAAAATGAAATTCTTTTAGAATATTCTCCCCGGTATAACCCTCTGCAATAATGTCTGCTAAAATTTCTTCTGAAAAGTCAACATTGTTTTCTTTCACAGGTTTTAAAACGATACTATTTCCGTGAAGTTCGGCTATCATTTCTGTCCCAATATGCAACGTATCATAAAATTCTTTAGGTATGTTTATTTGTCTTTTACTGGAAACGGATATACGCTTTCTTTTCGGCTTATCTGGAATACCCATAGTTGACATCCCCTTTTTCTTTTTAGTTGTTGCCATATTATATTCCCGCCTTTCAGATTTTATACAAAGAAACAAAATTTCTTTGTTTCTTTGTATTCATATTAACATATATTCCAAGATCACTACAAACAAATATCCTAATTTGAGTAATACACTACATCCCTACACTAAATATCGTCCCTTCCCGCTTACACCCCTGCTTTTCATAATAAGGATCTACATCACTATTTACATAAACATCATCATTAGGGAATAAATCACAAATAGTCTTCATTAAGCTACGTCCGTATGACCTTCCTCTATATTGCTTAGAAACTAGCAAATCCAAAATATAAATACCAAACCCATCATCATCTTTACAACGTATGTAACCACATATAACATCATCGGCAATGACCACATATGTAATTGAATTGTTTAATGCGTGTGTATATTTTTCTCGATTTTCATCTCCATAGTAAGTTGACCATTCTTCCCCTTCTTCTCTCATCAGCTTGAACAAAGAATCCTTGTCTTCATCCGTATACTTTCTTATGAACACAATTTGCACCTTCTTTCTCATCATTATATTTTCAAAAACAAAAAGCTATCCAAAAAGCCAATTTATTCTCCACAATATAGAAAGAGTCAACTTAGAAAAGCTTGCTTTCACAGCTCTTCATCGTAGTTGACTCTTTCGGAAAGATATTTGAAAAGAGATGAATTTCTCTTTTTCAGATATCCTGCTTGTCTATTCATATGTAAGTTATTATGCTTCCCTCATCCAATGAGAAATGTCTATTTCCCAACCTCTTCTGAATGATTAATAATTTTGTTCACAATACCGTAATCAACTGCTTCTTGGACACTTAACCAGTAATTACGGTCTGTATCTTCTGCAACTTTTTCATAAGACTGACCAATTGCTTCAGCAATCAATCTATTGATTCTTTCACGCATCCGAACAATTTCTTTCGCTTCAATTTGAATTTCTGTACTTTGACCGCGAACGCCACCAGCAGGCTGATGAATCATATAGCGAGTGTTTGGCAAGCTGTAACGGTGCTCTTTCTTGGCTGCGAGATAAATGGTAATTCCTGCACTTGCCACCCATCCTGTTCCAACCACATAAACATCTGGTTTCACAAACTGAATCATATCGTGGATTGTATCTCCCGCTTCCACATGACCACCTTGACTGTTAATAAAAATTTTAATTGGCTCGTCACCTAACGCTTCTAAAAGCAATAATTGACTTGTTACTTCCTGTGCCAATTTCTGATTAATTTCCCCATAAATTAAAATGGTACGATTTTCAATCATTTTTTTCGTTAATAAGCTACTCACATCATTCTCTTTTGTTTCTTCCATGAAATTCCCTCCAAACATTTATTGGTTTCTCTCCCATACTACCATAAGAAAACGTAATACACAAAACATTCAACATAGATTGAGGGAATGGGCTGAAAGGCAAGCCCATTCCCTCAATCTAGTAAGAATTGGTAATTTCTTACACTCTATGTTTACTCTTCATAACTAGTAAAGTATAGTTATTCACTAACAATACGATAATACGTTCTAGCTGTTAAACGATACAATATCACGTAAATTCCTGCGAAAGCCAGAATGGTTATGACTGTGCAGATGAGAAATAACGTTGTGTTGGTCAGAGCAAATAATCGTAACAATTTTGTTATGACAGGAAAAGCAAAAGCTAGGTGAATGACTGCTACAATAAGTGGGAGGAAGAATACGAGCAATGTCTGCGTTCGAATTGTCTTTTTCACTTCTTCTTTGCTCATCCCTACTTTTTGCATAATATTGAATCGCTCTTTGTCTTCATATCCTTCTGATATTTGCTTATAATAAATAATCAGCCCGGTTGCCATTAAAAATAATGTTCCAAGAAAGAAACCGAGGAAGAACAGCCCACCAAAAGTCGCTAGAAAATCATCTTTGGCTTCTTGACGACTAGTAACAGAAGCAGCATCGACATTGCTTAAATTATTTCTTAATGTACTTGCAAAATCAGTCGCTGTCTCACCCTCTAACTCCGTATCAAAACCTACTCGAAAAACGGCTAGATTATTTGGAAAAATAGTTTGAATGTTCGCCAAATCGTTTACTACGACGACCATCGTATCAATTGCCGGTTCCATCATCGTCTCAAATTCTTTGTGAAAATCTAATCTGTCAACAATCGTTAATGTTTTTCCATCAAATTCAAGGGTATCGTAAAGATAATCCCTCTCGCTGTAAAGTAATACTTCATTATCTCCTAAAGAAGAAGTTTCTCCTGTTAATTGATGATAGGCTTCCTCTTCTATGAAGACAAGTGCCGAGAAACTCATTTGATCCGCTGTATCTGTCGCTTCCACAAATTTTCCGTTGGAGCCGATAACGATAGCTGATCTATTTGTAAAACTAGTTAGATTTTCTAAGGTCGTTCCATGCTCATCAGCGGCTTTTTTTACAGCCTCTTCTATCTTTTCAATATTTTCCTCTGTTGGATTGACTTTCGTAATTTGAAACTCCCGAGGAAATCTTGTATGCAAAATATCTTCTTGCCCTACATACAAAGACACCGTCGTTGAAATTGTTACTAATACCATCGTACTCAATATACAAATACTTGCCAGTCCCGCTGCATGTTGCTTCATTCGATAAAGCATCCCTGATATTGCTGTGAAGTTTCGACTTTTGTAGTAAATTTCCTTATTTTTTCGTAACATTTTTAATATGGCAATACTACCAGCAATAAACAAACAGTATGTGCCGACAATCACAAGGAGTACGGCAATAAAAAAATAAGAAAATGCAGCTAGCGGAGATTCTATTGTCAACGCGATAAAGTAAGCTACTCCTAATGCAACAAAGCCAATACATGCCAACAACCATTTTGTTTTCGGTTCTTTCTCTCCTTGTTGCCCACCTTTTAACAGGTTAATAGGATTCGTGATCCGCACTTTCACCACGTTATATAATAAAACAATGAGAAAAATGAGCGTAAACACAGCAATTGTCATCAACAAGGCTAATATCGATACATTAAATTGTAGCGAAACAGTAAAGTTTATTATTTTCAATAATACGAGAAACAGTAGTTTACTTAGCAACATCCCTGTCAGCAAACCTACTATCATACTGAATAGAGCAGAAAATATTGTTTCAACGAAAAGTAACTTAACAATATGTCGTTTCTCCATGCCCAGTATATTGTACAAGCCTAGCTCTTTTTTCCGTCGCTTCATTACAAAGCTATTGGCGTAAAAAAGAATGAGCACTGAAAAAATTCCAATGATAATCGTGCCAAATCTAAGCATTAAGACTAAGTTTTCTCCTCTTGGCATTTCTTGAATCGTCTCATTGGTGGCAAGAGAGGTCATAATATAAAACATCACAATACTAAAAACAGCTGCAAAAAGATACGGAATATACGTTTTTCCATTTTTCTTGATGTTACTAACCGCAAGCTTCGGATAAAATGACTTACTCATCCCTCTCCCCTCCTGTTGCGATAACCGTTAACGTATCGGAAATTTTTTGGTACATTTGTTCATTGGTTTTAGAACCTTTATACAATTGATGAAATACTTCACCGTCTTTAATAAACAACACCCGCTTCGCATGACTAGCTGCCCGTGTACTATGAGTAACCATAATAATCGTTTGTCCCTCATCATTAATTTGTGAAAACAGCTCCAGCAAGTGATTAGATGCTCTGGAATCTAGCGCACCCGTCGGTTCATCAGCAAGAACCAAGTATGGTTTTGTTATCAACGCCCGTGCCGCTGCCGCTCTCTGCTTTTGCCCACCTGAGACTTCATATGGGAATTTCTCTAAAATATTTTCAATTTGCAACTTCTCCGCAATCGGACGCATTCGCTTTTCCATTTCTTGATAAGGCTGTCCTGATAATACGAGTGGTAGAAAAATATTATCCTTAATAGAAAATGTATCTAACAAATTAAAATCTTGAAAGACAAACCCTAAATGATCTCTACGAAATGCTGCCAATTCACTTTCCTTGATTTCCGATATGTTTTTACCATTTAAAATCACTTCACCGCTTGTAGGCTTGTCTAAAGAAGCTAAAACATTTAACAATGTTGTTTTCCCAGAACCTGACTCACCCATAATAGCAACGTACTCACCTTCCTCCACAGAAAAGCTAACATTACTTAATGCCTGTACTTGATTTCCCCCAAAACGAGTTGTATATATCTTTTTCAAATTATTGACTTCTAATAGTGTCATGTGATTGACCTCCCTTTGTTTTGTATGTATTCAGTATAATAGATGGACAATCAGCTTACCTTAGCTTTGGCTTACATTTTTCTATTATATCTTACATTTTTGTAAGATAGGTGGGTTGCAAATAACAACATGAAATTTTCTAATATACTATTGTATCAATGTTTGGGGATTATGCCTCATTATCCTATCATGCAAATTACAGCATATTAATGAATCTATTTGGGGTAACTTGGGGCAACTTTTTGATAATTTTTGGGGCAAGCTGGGGCAACTTGGGGTAACCATAAAATAATAGCGTGGGCAAACTCATGTGAAGGAATATATAACCACAAGGAGCGGATTGTCCCGCTTCTTTTTTCTGTTTTAATGAAATGGTAGAACCAACATTTTCTAGTTCAAGTTCAAGATTAAATAAAAAGAATAGTAGAAGCCCATCTCAATCATTTAGAAAATGGCTTTTACTATTCTTTTTGTTCCATTGTTTTTGTTATTAAGTTAATAGCAGAGCCAAGTTGAGATGATTTAACATCAAACAGATATTTGAAAATTAAAATTGCTAGCCCTATCATATTAACAAAAATACCCGTTACTAAAAATTCTGCCAATCCTATAAAATCGGTTTTATCATGTTACATATATACATATGTGTATATATGTATATAATATCACCTTTGTTCTCAATCTGACAATTGATTTTCTATTAAGGTAATATATGATTTGAGTGTCAAAACTACCTCGGTAAGAGTAAACCACAATATACAGTGCTGTATTCTTATGTTCCCACCATGTATATTGTGGTTTAGAATAGACGCGCTTGAAAAAATTATAGTTTTGACACTCTAACCAATATATATAAATATAAGGATATGGTTTAATTGTATGGGCAAACGTATGTAAAGGAAGGAAAACTGATTTATTCATGACCATGAGGATAGGTGAGGGGGTAACTCTTCTTTTTTTACTTCTAGCTTTAGAATATTCTAAAGCAATCAAAACATTTTCTGTTCAAAGGACCTGGTTACTGGTTCACTACCTTCTTTCTGCCCCGTAACCGTTACAACTACAGATGAAGGACGTTCTTCAATCTTATGGCTTACCTCTTCAAAGTCATTACTGTCTAACCAATTGTTAGCATTATTGTTAGCTGCCCTTTTTAACTCATTTTTTATATATTGCTGTATCATTCTCTATCACCTCCTTACAATAGTTACGTTTATTATACCACCATCTATGGAATAGTTTCACCAATTTTTCTATGGTCTTCCGCTACTCTAAAACTAGATATTGGGATTTTTGATAAAAAAAGTACTTAATCCAACTAAATGAATTAAGTGTAACCTATCCACCTCACAAATAGCAAAAGAAGCGGAAAACAAGCTATATCAATAACTTTCTATATTCCAACCATTTGCTATTGCAACTTACCAGCAAGTTAAACAGCCACACAACCACTATTCAAGTGAAATTTCAAGCGAATATCAATCGAATAATGCTTAATTTTCTGCCATTCATCTGTCAATCCCTGTCAAAGGTGTAAAGCTACTCTAAAGTTACTGAAGAAGTCTAGAGTGGTTATTACATTTTTTATATCAACTAATTTACAAGAATACTTGATAGCAGGTTGTCCTTATTCTTGCTATCGTGCAGTAGCGGGTCTGCATACTCATATAGTTACCACGAACCACTAACTTAGGAATAACACCGCAGAAAAACACTAAGCATCCCAGCCTAGTGCCTCTAATTCAATCTGTCTCTTCATGTATTTTTCATAACTCTCAACTGCTTCTGGAGTTGCCTTATCAGTCAAAATCCAACCGTATCCCGATGGATGCCTTTCATACCATTCCTCATTTTTTAAAAAATAGGGTTTCACCATCTCCATAATACCTATTCAACACCTTTCCGAATATTTTTAATCCCTGTTACTATTCAAACATTTTATCCAGCTGCTCCCACTCTTCCTCGGACAATGATTTGAGAATATCATTGATTTCTTTTGGAAAAGGTGTTCTATTATCATCTTCTACTGTATCTTTGGGCTGTTTCTTTCCCCATTCTTGCATCATCTGGAAGACTTCTTCCACCTTATTCATCAAAATCATCTCCTCTCAGTAAGAACTTGTATTTTTCAGATAAGACTTTTACCATTTCAATCTATCGTAATTCAACACTATTATCTCATATTTCCCTTACCAGTGGAATATTTTGCACTTACTCCCGCTGCTCTCAAAAATAACCGACCGGGAACTGGGAAGTAGATTCATTTATCGACTTATCCCCCTAAAACAGGGTAAATAAGTGGGTATATCCCCTATTCACCCTGTTATGAGCGGAAAAATATTGATTTCTAGGTATTCTTAAGAAAAACACTTATCCATTTACCCACTGTTTTTCACATGAATTTCTATGAATTCTTGTCATATTACCATGATTTTTGGCTAGATTGAGCGAAAACTGTATCAAAATCAGATGGATTTACCTACTTTTTTACCCACCAAAATAAACAGGCTCGCTCACTTCCGATACCACCCAATATCCTCTAATGCTTTTTTAAGCTTCACATGAAACCAGTATTTCCCATCATCATCAACATAGCAATAGTCTGGATTCATTCTAAGCATTGATATCCCCCTGCCATTCCCCTTCACAAGCACTATGCTGTCATCATCAAGTGTCGTAGGGTAAATAAGGGTTTCATGGAATCCGTGTTTCAGTGCATTCTTATTCCTATACTTCGGCTTTCTATTTCCTCTATTCCCAACCGCTGCTTGATTACCTGGGAGAAATCTGCCTTTTTCGTCACGTTCCATTCGTTGCACCCTCTTCCGTGTTCGTTTTAAAAAAAATATGCTCCAATCGTTGCGTTTATATGGTCACAATCAAAACATTCTATGCCCTTAATCCTTGCTATATCTATCTTTACAGTAGTAGCGGTTCAAAATTAATGTTCCATTTAGCGTTCCGTTTGCACCCTAAAACGTTCCTTTTCAATGGGAACGCTCCGTATTATTTGGAACGGACCGTTTGACGGACTGTTTGATTATTTGGAGTACTCCGTATTTCTGAATGGAGTACTCCGTAAAAGTACTACAAACAAAACAGCGTAAAATGTGCATTTCTAGCGGTTTGGTTCCGTTTGGTAAAAGTACGAAAAATGATGTGATAACCCTTGATTATCAAGGCTCAAATACAATGATATCAAGGTTGCAACGCTATGCAACACTCATGTAACGTTGCAACCTTTTGTGTGCAACCATGCACCCTTTTTTTAGGACGGAAGAAGTGCAGCCTTTTTGAATGGTTACACTTCTATTTTTGATAATTCCTATTAAACACTGTATTATCAGCCTTCAAGCTATTTTTCTGTATAATGGGTAAGGTCATATCTGTAACTTTTTGTACACTTTTTAGGAAGGGGGAGTTTTCCGCTCTCCTTCATGATGACAATGTGGCGTGAGAAAAAATGTACAGTGACGGCGTGAAGGACGAACTAAAGTGACCATAGGGAGCTACCCCCTTACACATACCACAATGTAGCACCCTTATTTCCAACCCATAATACGTGCAGCACCACTTAACCATACCTGATTGCCTTTTTCCTTGTAATACCAAAACTTCCGCTCCAACTCTGTATATTTACTCCACTTCATGTATTTTGGCTATACTGGGAACACCGGATAGACAGAATCAAACTTGTAATCTTTATCAATCTGCCTAGCTACCTTTTGAGCCATATTGTAATAGCTCCAGCAGTCTGTCTTTGTATTCTGCTGGCTTCTATAATTGAGGTTGCTGCAGGTTCTACATTGGATACCATGATTAGTGAAATACAGCCTACCTGCTCTCTTACCACAAGAAGGACATTCAAACCAGTAGCGGAAGCCTCCATAATGGCAACTTGTGGTTAAAATATCAATCTCACAATTCCCTATGTACAGAATCCGCTCCCTGGCATTCAAAATGAACTCTACCTCAGAATCATTTATGGTGAAGCTACCCTTTCCGCTTCTACCTTCTTTCAAATATTCTTTAAATGAGCCAATGCCTATATTCAATACACGTTCTACTATGTTCTTAACCATGCTACCACCCCCTATATATTGAAACGCCTAAATCATTAGGGAAACTACCGTTTTTAAAATGAATCACTAAAGGTTAAAATAGCAATTCTATTAATAACCATTGATATGACTGGCTTTTCCCCACATTAGTAGCATATCAAAACTGAAGTTTTTTGAAGTAGTAAATGTCACATTTTATGATAAAAAAGCTATATTTTTACTATAAAAAGGCTGAAAATAGCGGAATTATACCAACCTTTTGCTATTAATCAACCGTTCCGAAGCGTTTTTCTATATCCAAACGTCTTAAGGCTATAAACTCCGTGGCTGACATCCCGCTGTTAATACTTCTATTTCTCCCGTATCGGTAAGCAGCACTGTTATCAATACCAAAATACCCATAGTGCTGGGATATCTCCCAAATTTGTTTATTTTGCTTTAGAATACGTAAAGCCTTTACTTCTGTTTGCCGAATCCTTTCCCCAGATACTTTGATGATTTTGCTTATTTCAGCCCTAGTCATATTCTTTTTGTAGCGGTAATAGATAATCTTTCGCATTTTTTCATCCAGCTGATCAACAACTCCCCATACGGCTTGTTCTCTTTGTTCTGCAAAAATAGATTCAACGACATCCGCTTCTACATCGGTATCACTGGTTAATGATTCGCCTATAGTTATATCATCAGCCCCATTAACAGGCGTTTCAAGACTTTCATATTTTGATTCATGCATTGCTTTCTCCAATTTCATCAATTGGTCCAATGTAATCTGAAGGTGATGTATGTATTCATATTTTGTTGGCTCTACTTCATATTTAGCAAGGAAACCTTCTCTAAATTTATTATATTTAACTATCAACTCATGAATATGACTTGGAATCCTTTTTACGCTTCCGGTTTGTTGATAATAGCGTTGAAGTTTTTGCTTCATCCAATGTTCTGCATAAGTGAGAAATTTATATCCCTTTTCTGCATCAAAGCGCTCAGCCGCTTCTACTAAACCAAAAAACGCTTCTTGTAACAAATCTTCTAGGTCACATGAATGAGCATAAGGCTGTGCTAGCTTGTAAATAAACTTCCTATTCTGCTCGTATAATGCGGCCATATTGTTTTGTACCTCCACACCGGCCTTTAGTTGTAAAATCAACTCCTCATTTGTCATGGTAATAGCAGCCCCCTTTTCATGAAGTAGATACTATGTAAGTATTGGTAGTACCTACGGATACAGGAAAGGCATGAGATATACTCACGCCTTTGTATTTATTGTTCTATTCCCTTTTCTTATACTACTTCATGTGATATTATAAAGTTGCTTATATGCCATGAGCGATGAGTGAGTAGAAGAAAGTGGCTGCTTTCCTCTACTCATTTTCTTTTATATAAGACTTGCATTCTTCAATAGTTTGTATCCAGCAATGAAGCCTTGAATGAACCTTTCTCTTTCCACTTCATTGCTACATAACCCTCGTTGATTATCCAATTCAAATATCATATCTCGCAATTTCTCATTACCCTCTATTACCTTTGAAATTTCTTTATAGACCTTACAATACGCTTGATGGGCTTCCAGTGATTGTTCATGCTTAGCCAATTCACCTTCTTTAGCTTCCAATACAGTCAAAGCTATATCTCTTAACACTTCGTCCATTCCTACATTATAAAATCCACTTGCTGTCTGTACGCTCCCATTAATGTTTGCTCCGTATCGGTCCGCTGCCTTGTACATTGCATTACTTGTTGGCATCACAAAATTGTATTTCTCTTGATTCATCCTATCTACTCCTTATTCTGTATTAATCATCCAACCTTTGCCATGTTTGATAAGTAATTCAGCAATGAAAACCTGCTGGTTGTGTATCTCTGCAATAGCAAGTGTGTAGATGTTCCCAAATTCTTTTTTCTTTTCCTGGTAATCTTCTAGCTTCTTTTCTAATGCCTTATACTGATCAGCCAATTCCTGATATACATCTTTATCATTGGCTTGCATTTGTACCATCCCCTTTCATTATTCACCTAACTCATTAACGTTATAACATTAATTGTACAGTTAACATTGTAACTTTAGAATTATAATCCGTCAATATATTTTTTAATTAACCAGTTAACCTTTTCATTGTACCGTATATTATTTTTTGCTATAATATTAGTTGAATGAGGTGAGGTAATGGATAATATAAAAGAACAAATTAAAATTGCACTTATAAAAAAAGGCTATACTATGACTAGGCTTGTTGACGAATTGAATAAAAAGCATAACCGAAAAGATTCTGTTCCAAATTTAAGCGCAAAGCTATCTCGTAATACACTTAAATATCGTGAAGCACAAGAAATAGCTGAGATATTAGGATTTACTATTGAAT
Source organism: Bacillaceae bacterium (assembly GCA_027451065.1). Lineage (GTDB taxonomy): Bacteria > Bacillota > Bacilli > Bacillales > Bacillaceae_G > DAIDKD01. Next base: position 12,327 of record DAIDKD010000048.1, read on the forward strand.
GGCTGCCAACTGACAACACCCTTGATAATTTGCTCTGAAGACTTCCTATGGAGGTCTTCTTTTCAATCCTAATCGGCTCTTTAGCTATCTGAAAGCTTTGTACTAGAAGGGGTTGTTACGCCCCTTAGACAAGCTGTTATCTGCATTTATGTTCCTTATTCACCTTTCTTACTGCTTTAACTGGAACGTTGAATCTTTTGGCAATTTGTCTTTCTGTTAAATTGGAAAATAGCAACGCTTCAACAACAAGCTTCTCCCTGAAAGGATTGCCTCCTTCCATTTTGTGCAACGCATCTTTATACTCCATTCTTTTGTTATAAAACATCTCCTATTCCCTCCAATCCTGACTCTATTGCAGCTGTTAAACCTTCTAGTAATCTTGCAAACCCTGTATTGTCTTCATCTTTTATATCCCCATCTTGCAACTTGATTGCTAGTTCAATCACTTTTAATCGCTGATCTACTGTTAAATCGGTGAAACTCACGTTACATCTGTTTGCAATTGTTGAAATATAGTCATCTAAACTTAACGCTCTCCACTCATGATTAAATGGTTCTGCCATTATTCATCACTCCCTTCTTTATTTGCTGGAGCGAAAGTTACAGATACAACATAAGGTGAGGTGAATAACGTATATCTATTATTAAAATGAATAACCTTTAGCCTACCTTCGGAATACTCCAACCTTTCTACACTGGCTACTCTAGGATGATACCGTCTACGTTCAACTCCATCAAACACTTCTGCACCTACTACATCTACATCTTCTAACATTAAATTTCCTCCTAAAGTTCGGATATTTTTCTCGTTTTATAACTGCGCACTTTTTCACAGATAATTTCACACAAAACACCGTCTATTTCACCTTTACACACATGATTTCATACATCATTACACCACCCCCAACACCTAGAAAAAACCAATAGTATCAAGGATTCAGAGCTTTTTTTCATCAATTTCCCAGTGAAAATTACGTACATTTTTCTCGCAAGTTAGTTATATATATACGTGTATATGTACTCTATAGGCTCTATGTATCATAGTAATGAGAGTAATTACATAATAACTTCTAAAAAAGTATGTAATATATGTAATATAGAATATCAAATTACTTGGAACCCTTGATATAACTGGTCTAACTGAAATCCCCCTATTTTTGCTAATGTGTGCAAACATGTGGTAATCGCCCAGCAAAGCAAGGAATTATCTATACAAAATCATGGGATATTAAAGGAAGAATTTGCACACCTACCACCCATGCCCCGCGAACACCATTTATCATTTTTGGTTTAGTTACTTCAATACCAAGTCTGCCTAATTCTTCTTTCATTTTGCGTTCTTTATATGAGGTGTTCATTGCGGTATTACATAAGCGGACAAAAGTAGGTAACCGAACTGGAGCGGCTCCATCATCTGGCGTACAGTATTCTTCAACAAACTGAGCAACTTTATTGTTACCATATAGCCATTCTAGTTTGTCTTCTGCCATGCGTTCAGTGATTGAGAATGGAGACTTCCCACCTTTATTCATAATTCTACGTAATGATTTCATGTACAGATTAAAAATGCCGGAAGATTCCTTCTTGTAATCAATCCAAGTTTCTCCATCTTGCAGTTCATTTTTGAAGAAGTCGCCTACAGGTTTAGTCAATCTAAGAACTACGATCCTTCGTTTTGCACCGCTAGAAGTATCTGAGACGTAAGGATCACTATTCATAGCATGAATAAACTTTGCATGTAATTTAACATTCTTATTGCCTTTGTGTTTCTGCTGAGCCGAAACCTGATCACGACCGGTTGCCGCTTTTATTTTAGACAGGTCTTTCATTGAGTCCGTTTTGTCGTCTCCAACTATATTAGCGTGTTTTCCTTCTATCTCAATAAGCGCGAACTTATTCTCACTAAACTCTTGTAATTGTTCGGAGTTGGTGCTTCCCTCTCCTAATAAAGTCACAGGAAGCTCAAGCAATGTTGACTTTCCATTTTCTCCATCACCTAAGATGATTAGAATTGCTTCGGCGAATGGTATGTCACGTAGGAAGCAGTATCCAAACATCTCATGAATGTAGTCGGCTTCATCTGGCGCAATATATTTAATAAATCTTTCCCATCTTGGCGCCATGGCATTTTTGTCATAAACAACATTTGCTTTCCAATTATGTCTATACTGTTCTTGAAATGACTGCAGTTCATCCTTTTCCCAATCGTACAGACCGTTTTGAACTGGGATGAGGTTCAACGGTAGGTTGTTGAAAGGTTTATTTTTTGGTAAAATTTTGATATGAGCTGTAATGTAGGATTCGACCTCTCTCATACGTTTAACTGAGTGGAAACAACCCATTTTTTTACCAATTAGCGCATTAATATTCTTTTTACTAATCTCTTCCCAGCTGCTGCACTCCTTAAATTGATACATAGAGTCATCTGTTTGGATAAATATGTTTTCTTCCAACACTTCTTCTGAAAAGAGGATATGATTAAATTTCACTTGACCATTTTCTCCATAGGTAATCCATTTAGGCTTCGTCTGTGTTACGGCAGCATCATTTTTATAGACAACTCCTGCCGTGTCTATCCCATGAGCCTTCAATATATTGATACTTGCGCCTAAATTAATTGAATTTGGTGACATAGTCTTTAGACGATACTCA
>DAIDKD010000049.1 GCA_027451065.1 Bacillaceae bacterium
CGCTACTATGCCTTTAGTTTCGGCACTTGTGCTTTGATGATGATTGCAGCACCGCTAGTACTTCTCATTTGGGGAATCCATCGCCGCTTGGCTATTTCTCCAGAGTATATGTACAATTTTTTAATTGGTCATATTGACCGTATGTTGATGATGTTTCTCATCGGTGGTGGGATTCTAATTGTCTTCCAGATTATTTTCGCCGTTGTTTCTGGACGGATGCGTAAGCAGGTAGCTCGGATGTCTTCGCGGGCGCGGGCTTCGTAGGGTACAGGCTAACTACACAGTTAGAAAACAAGCTTTCTGAAAAGGGGGGTTTTTCCCTTTTCAGAAAGCTTGTTTTTTTTATAGTATATTCTCCACATGATAGGCAAAGTTAAAAACAAGAATCTTTTCACCAACACTACTTTCCACCACACTCGATTACACGATACATATTGTATCAAGGAGGTTTTTCACAATGAATCCTGTTGTAGCTTTTACAATTGTTATGCTCGTCTGGACGGCAAGTGACCTTATTTCAAAGAAGACAAAGGCGCTTGTTTCGATGATGCTTGTGGCATCCCTTATTTTCTTAGTAGGCTTTGCTACTGATATTTTTCCCGCTGATTTAATTGCCAGCTCTGGTTTTCTTTATTTAGGAAATGCCATTATTGGTTTGATTATTGTTCACTTAGGTACCATGATGAGTTTAGATAATTTAAAGTCCCAATGGAAAACATTTGTGATTGGTGCACTTACTGTCGTTGTTGGTTCCGTTGTTATTTTATTCGTTAGTCAATTACTATTTGATCGCAATGTAGCTATTGCCGGAACGTCTGCTGTTCTAGGTGGGACACTGTCTATTTTGATGGTACAAGATGTTGCTGCGGAAATTATCGCAGCTGGTGATACGACGCATGGTATGATGAGTGGCGCTATCTTAGCTGTATTCCCGCTATTGATTTTAAGTTTGAAAAATATGGTAGGATTTCTACTTTCTTCTTCTATTATTAAGAAGGAAGCGCGTCGTGTGAAAGAGGAATATCGCAAAGGAAATATTACGTTTGAAGAAGCTAACGCAGGAAACGAAGAGAAAAAAGAAGAAACATCCCGTCTTCCTGAGTTTTTACAAACACCTTATGGTACTTTATTCATGCTTGGTTTTACGGTTGTTATTTCGATGAAACTCAGCAACTTAACTGGCGGAAGAGTAAATACTTTCGTTATTGCACTTTTAATGGGTATTGTGTTACGCCATTTCAACATTCTCAAACCAAGTGCATTATCATCTACTGATTCTTTCGGATTGTTAATGACTTCTATTATGGTTATTGCTTTTGGTCCATTATCTGATATTTCACCGAGTGAATTAATCGACTTAATTGGTCCAATTGCTTTCTTTATCGGTACAGCAATTCTCGCTATCTTTGCAGTATCTTACGTAGTAGGAAAGCGTGTTGGTTTCTCTGGACCAATGTCTATCGCTGTAGGAATGACTTCCTTCTTCGGCTTCCCTGGAACGATGGTTCTTACCCAAGAAGCAGCTCGTGCTGTCGGTGAAACAGACGAAGAAATTGCAGTCATTGAGCAGAACATCTTACCGACGATGATTACTGCCGGATTCGCTACTGTCACGATTACTTCTGTGATTGTCGGCGGGATTTTGGTTGGGTTTATGATCGTATAAAAAAAATCGAGTGGGGATAACGCCCACTCGATTTTTTTAAAAGATAAACTGTAAAGTGAATAGGATAGAGATAATGATTGATACCAATGAGATATCTCTCACTTGGCCAGTCACTAATTTTAAAATAATGTGAGTGATTAAAGCCAAACAAATACCGGTTCCAATATTAAAAGTAAATACGATAAAAATTAAAGCAACAAAAGCAGGGAAATAATCTGTAATATCACTAAAATCTAAGTTTTTTAATCCTGATAACATTAATGCGCCAATAAAGATTAAAGTAGGAGCAATAGCAACGTTAGGAATTAATGTAACGAAAGGTCCCGCTAACAGTAATGCTGCTGTTAGTACGGCAACAACTAAAGAAGTTAATCCTGTTCTTCCTCCTGCGATGACAGCTGACGATCCAGATACTACAGTCGTGTTTGGTGCACCGCCCAGGCTTGCTGCTATAACACTTGATAATGCATCAGATAATACACCTTTGCCTACGTATTTTTTTGCATCTTCACACTCATCGCTATCAACCATTCCACCGCTTTTTAATATACCAAAAGTAGTTGCAATTGCATCTAAGGCATTCGTCAATACTAACGCTAATACAATACTTAAAATGACACCAATTACTGCACCAAATGAACCAAATGTCCAAATAGTAGTCATATCCATTTGTAAGAATCCATAATTAGCCCAATCAGAAAATTGTTGAGTTAAAGAGAATGTATGGTAATCAGGAATCGTTGCTGCTCCTGTCACATATGCTAAAATTGTCGTTGCGATGATTGCGATGACAAATGAAGCTTTGATTTTTTTATGATGCAAAACCGCTAGTAGTAATAAACCAACAAAGGCTACCATGGCACCAATAATTGCAGGTTGTGCTTCAGGGTCACTAAAATTTCTTAAGTTTACAAATGTAACAAAAGTAGCTGGTGAGTTTACTACTAATCCACTTAGTCTTAATCCTAATAATGTAATAAATAGTCCAATTGCCGGAACTGTTGCGATTTTAATATTTTTTGGAATACCATTTAAAATCTTTTCAGTTAATCCCGTAACCGATAATAAAGTAAAAACAATACCAGAAATTAACAGTAAAAACATACCAATTTGATATTGAACGACTCTTTCTAAAGATTCATCTCCAGATAATAATACAATCATCGGCAAGGCAGTAAATGCAAAATAAGATGTCGTTCCAATTGCTGGATATACAACCAATGGCATCTTCGCAATAAAGGCCATGAACAAACAACCAATGACTGAACCAATTACAGCGGCAACAAAGACTGCATTGGCAACATTTGTTTCACCACCTGAAATCATTCCTGGTACTGCAATAATACAAAAGATTGAAGCAAAGAATGCTGTAACACCTGCAAGGACTTCTGTTTTCACTTTCGTCTGCGTAGGGTCAACATTAATATTTTTTGGAGTTAAGAAGTGCATTAATTTATTCATTGCCACTTACCTCCACGCTTAATTCATTTTCGAACAATACTTCCATCAAATACAAATCCTTTCAAAAATAATCTAACCATTAAAAAAAGTCCTACATAAGTAAGACAAATGGAGACTAAGATCAAAAAGAAAAAAGACTCCATTATAGTCTTGAATTTACGGTACAAGGTAGAGACGATTAGCCATATTCTAATCTTATATAATGGTCGGGATTAGTATATCATAATCATTCTCACTAATCTATGTAAAAATATAAAAAATAGTTTGGGGTTAGTCACGACAAGTTACTATTTAGTGCCCGTCTTAAAACGAACGGATAAAAGTTACTTATCTACATACTCGTCATTCACATCATAAGTCACTGGTCTGGTTTTTACTTTTTTAACAATGCCTTTAGATTCAAGAATGCTAAGTTTTTTGTTTACTCTATGTCTGGAGATAACTAAATCTCGGCTCAATTTCATCAATGTATTTATAAGTTTTCATTAATCCGATAAATCGCTTACTCTTATTACTCTCCACAATTTTTTTGTCATTTACAAGAGATAACAATTCAGATAATTCGTTTTTCGTACTACGAACTCCTTCTATCGTTTTTCGTATTCACGTTCATATTCTGATTCATCCATATAGTATAGTTTGCTCAATTTTTGATAGTCCATAAAATTTATTCCTCCGCAACCTATAGATAATACAAATAATAGCATAAATTCCTATTTAAGACTATTTTTCATCTTTCTTATTTGTAATTTTACCCATTTTTATAAATAAGTATTCTGGAACTATCGTGATTACTATGAAAATACTTAATAGTAACACCTCCGTGCATTTATCAAGAAAAATCAATAATTTCTATGTACTTTTTCTGAATAGCGTACTATAATATTGTTAACGATAAAGTTAGAGGTGGTTAGGACAGTTTCACCTGGCTAAATAAAAAACTGAAACATGTTAGAGGTGGTTAGGACAGTTTCACCTGGCTAAATAAAAAACTGAAAAAGTAATACTTTTAGAGGATGCTGATTCAGCATCCTTCTTTCTATATGTAAAAGGAGCCTGCTATGAAATGAAACAAGATACAGAGCCTATTTTTGCGAGAATACACGCATCTTATTTTACGGATCACCCTGATTTAGAGGAAATATTAGAAAAAGAAAACCGAATATATATTGGCGTAATAATCGAAATGAATCACTGCAAGTGTTTTATTCCATTGCGAACAGAAATTCTTACAGACCCTAAGTTTTCGAAGGCTTTTTTTCCGATTCCCTATAAAAAAAGACCAAATGCTGGTTTAGATTTTCGGAAACTACTTATTATTACTGATGATAGATATGTTTCTATTCAAAATAGAGTACAGATTTCTAAAAGGCAAAAAGAAAAGATTTACAGTGAATACAGCACTATTTGCAAGCGTTTAAATAGCTATGTACACAAATACATAAAAGAGGCGAAGCGCGGACGTGCGCATAGCCATCACCTTTACAGATTTTCTACTTTAAAAAATTACCATGAAGAACTAGGCTTGGAGGAATCTCTAGTCAATAATAATTTGGTTTTGAATTAAAAAAGCAAACTATTATTGCAAATTTGTTTAAGTTATGAAAAATTCTTTGTCCCAATTCTCCAAAACTATGATATTATATGTTTATTGTAACATTATAAAATTAACTAACTAATGTAAAACTAGGAGAGATAGCCATGAGCGAGGAAATTCTAAAGCAAATTTTAGCAGAAGTAACGGATGTGAATACCGGAATGTCAGAGTTGAACAAGACAGTTTCTGAGTTAAAGACAGATGGGGCTGGTTCGGAAGAAAAAGGACCTTCATTCATTCAAGCAATTTTTGAGACACGTGACATTGTAATAGAAATCAAAGAACGACTAAATTATCTAGAGGAAATTCAAAAGGATCAACAGCGTATTCTTGAGGTATTATCCGCACGTTCCATCCAACATGAATCTAAACTAAGACGAATCTAGTGAGAGTTTTATGTAGGAATGGACAATCTGACACATCTTCATGATGAAGATTTGTCAGATTGTCCATTTTTGCTTTTTTCAAGTGTGAAACTTCCTAGCAAATTGTTCGTTTGAAAATTACTTTCATAGGTTTATCGTGTTTATTTCCCTTAAAATCCGCTATAATGGAGGGATAGACAAAAAAGGAAAGGAACGACGATATGCTTCAAAACGAATTAGATAGAAACCTGTTGCTTGATGCTGTGACAAACATCATCGATAAGCTCGACCCGGGTAACTCCTATGATCGAGGGATTATTCAAAAGGGAATGAGGCTAAACCGGGATGGAAATGTCTACAATGTAAAAAGTGAGTTTGGAGCCATTGAAGCAAATGTAATGGATGAACAAGAAGTATTTTTTGCATGTGTGGATTTGGATATTCCTAGCGCTTCTTCTTGTGATTGCTTATGTGAAACCTATTGTGAGCATATGATAGCAATCCTCTTTTACTGTAGCTCTATTATGAATGCTTCTGGATCTATATTAGAGGCATGGAGAGAAAAGGAACGCTTAAACAATGCCTTGGCTCATGTGAAAAAAGCATCTACTTTGTTGGAGAAGAAAGACGTCCAGACAATAGCTCCAGATGATTGGTACGGTTATTTTGAACAACGCTTTATAGAAGTGGCTGGAGATAATCCTCATTTTGTGTATCAAATTTTTCATAGTTTTTACCAAAAAGTGATTGCAGACAAGCCAAAAGAAAAGGGGTTAGGTGATTTGTATTGCCTGAATGCTGCTTTATTTTCAGTAGGGAAAGTGCTAAGTTCTGGGTTACAGCAATATTCCTATGCTCAATATATGATGCAGCAGCGACTAGATGAATTAGTGAGCGAAATTGAAGCCATTCCACCGACGAAAGATGACTTGGGCAAAGAACACTTTCATTTCCTTGAACTTACAAAAGAGCAAGTCGGGCAACTTCTCGATGCAGATGAACGTTATTTTTCCACATTGTACACAATCTACCAACTCGTTTGGATGGACCATTTACGAAACGACACACTCATTGAAGAACAGATTCAATTCCTTCAAGCTGAATTAGAAAGAGGGGTCCATGGAGATTTGCTTCATTATGAGTTGGCTCATCTATATTTTCTCCAAGGGAATGACCAAGAAACTCTCATGCAATTGGAACAGTTGGAATCATTTGAACTGGACCTTTTACTGATGTGGGTAGGGTTTGTCGCAGAAGAAGAACAGTGGGAACGTATGACGAGATGGTTAACTTTCTGCCATCATTTCTTTATGGATCAAATGAAGCAAGGGGCCTATATGAGAAGCACTTTGGAAACGTACTTTCTCATTTATGAACGGTATGCCCATCAAGTAGGTGTGGAGGGCTATGAACAAAGCTTACAAGCCTTCTTGCCGTACAGCTTCGACTTCTATACTGACTTTTTGTTGGATGAGAAAGATTTCAAAGGGTGGGCTGAGCTCTATATGGTAGCAAATCGGAATCCACTCCTTCATACAGAGGTTATCAAATTTGTTGAGAAACAACAGAGAGAGGTATTGATTCCTCTTTATCATTATTATATTGAGGAGCAGATTCAAGAGAAGAATCGGAAGTCCTATAAAATGGCTGTCCGCTACTTAAAGAAGCTACGCACGATTTACAAGAAAGAGAAGAAAGTCGACCTGTGGGAGCAATATACTGACAGGCTGACAAAAACATACTCTCGTCTGCGTGCCCTTATGGAAGAATTACGGAAAGGAAAGATAATCGTATGATGAGAAAACCAACACCACTTCTCGTGCACAGTACTTTTTTAGAAGAAAAAGGTGTGTTTCTGTGGGCGGAAACCCAAGAGCAAGTGAATCTACCACTCTCCTATTGGAAGCATCATCTGTTCATGTGGCAGGAGGAGAGCTTTTATGGAACTTTTTTGGAAGAATACACGATGGGACACACAGTGGGGGTAATGCTTCCTCCTCATATTGCCTTTGATTTCTTTGGAAGTCGTCCTGAGAATACGATGGTGGAGATTCACTGGGACAGAGATTCTGAGTATTTTAGAAGCATTATTCCATCGTTCTATCCTGATTGGAAAGAAGGTGCGGTGTTTCCGAATATGGAAGCTTGGAAAGAAGGAGACTTCACTTGGAAACTAGCCTCTGGCGACAGTGAGGATGATATGATTAATCGGTTTATTTCTTACGCCATTTCCAGCAAATTGAAACATAATCCTACGGAGCAATGGGAAGCAGCCAATCATGTGTACAAGTATCCAACCTACGCTGCCGCTCAACTGCAAACGGCCATTCATGAAGAAGATTGGCTGATAAAAATTGGCATGCTACATGATGATACACCTTTTCTCATGAGCTTATCATTAGAAGAGCCTCAGGAAGATGGTGGTTGGTGGCAATTGTATACGGTACTTCATGACAAGAAGCGGATTGATAAAGTGTATCAGTACGAAGGAGAGCAGTCATTGCCGAAAAGATGGAAAGCTTACAACCAACGAGTGATTGATACCCAAACGGGCTGGTGCAATGTTGTCCCTTGGTTGCAAGATGATGGAGTTTTTCAGACGGAATTAAATGAGGAGAAAGCTTGGCTCTTTTTAACAGATGCTAGCGAAAAACTGTTAGATGCCGGCATTGATATTCTTCTTCCCTCTTGGTGGCAGGCTTTGAAGTCTTCAAAGCTATCATTGAAGGCACAGGTTACATCACCAAAGTCCCCTTCTTTTGTCGGAATGGATACGTTGGTAAATTTCAATTGGCGGGTTTCCACAAATGGTGTGGATTTTTCAGAGGAGGATTTCCAAAGATTAGTAGACACAAACCGTCGAATTGTCAATATAAAAGGACGCTGGATAAAGCTGGATCCTTCTTTCATTCATCAGATGAAAAAGTTGATGGAAAAAGCGGAGCAAGAGGGCTTGCACTTCAAGGATATTTTAGAACAGCAATTCGCTTCCCAACAAGAAGAGGCAGCTGAAGAAGAAACTCCTGAAGTAACCATCGAGCTGAATAACTATTTCCGCAAGTTAATGAAACGTCTAACGGATTTAGGAGATGTTCCGACACTTGAGGTTCCCACTTCCTTACAGGCCGAGTTACGTCCTTATCAAAAGAAAGGAATGGAATGGCTTGTTCATTTGCGACAGCTAGGATTCGGCGCTTTACTGGCTGATGATATGGGATTGGGCAAAACGCTGCAAACTATTTCTTACTTAGTTTACTGCAAGGAGCAGAATCTATTAGATAAACCTACTTTGATCATTGCTCCTACTTCTGTTCTTGGCAATTGGCAAAAGGAAATCGAGCGGTTTGCACCGGATATAAAGGTACATTTGCATTATGGACCACAGCGGGCAAGGGGCGAGGCTTTCCCTGTAGTAGCTGATGCACATGACGTCATTCTCACTTCCTACAACCTTGCTCAACTAGACCAAGAGGATATCAAGGAGTACCAGTGGGGAGCTATCTGTTTGGATGAGGCGCAAAATATCAAAAATGCTGCTACGAAGCAGTCACGAGCTGTTCGAAGCTTTGCGGCAACCCATCGTATTGCTCTAACAGGAACACCGATGGAAAATCGTTTAGCAGAATTGTGGTCAATTTTTGATTTCCTCAACCACGGTTATCTTGGTTCCTTGCATACGTTCGGAAAGAAATTTATCGCTCCTATTGAGAAAGACCGGGATGAAGAGACGATTGGAAAGTTGCAACGTTATATTCACCCGTTTTTACTGAGAAGGACGAAGCGGGATGAAGATGTTGCTTTGAACTTGCCTGACAAGCAGGAGCAAAAAGAATATTGTGCCTTAACAGTGGAACAGGCTTCTTTATATGAGCAAGTGGTACAAGATACTCTTGCTCAAGTGCAAAAGTTATCTGGTTTTGAGCGACGTGGTTATATTTTGATGATGCTAAGCAAATTAAAACAAATTTGCAACCACCCTGCCCTTTACTTAAAGGAAGAGAAGCCGGAAAACATCGTCCAACGCTCTTATAAAATGGAAACTTTGGTAGAATTGCTAGATAATATCCAAGCCCAAGGAGAAAGTTGCTTAATTTTCACTCAGTACATCCAAATGGGTGAAATGATCAAGGAGACTTTACAAAATAAATATGGTAAAGAAGTTCTCTTTTTAAACGGAAGTGTCGGCAAGCAACGTCGTGATAAGATGATTTCTCGCTTTCAAGATGGAGAGGTTCCGATTCTGCTCCTTTCTCTAAAAGCCGGGGGAACAGGATTAAATCTCACTGCTGCTAATCATGTGATTCATTTTGACCGTTGGTGGAATCCAGCCGTGGAAAATCAGGCAACAGACAGAGCCCACCGCATCGGTCAGCAACGCTTCGTTCATGTGCATAAATTGATTACCACTGGAACACTAGAGGAGAAAATTGATGAAATGCTTGAGAAGAAACAGTCCTTAAACGACGCGATTATTGCCAGTGATACATGGATTACTGAATTGACAACGGATGAGTTAGCGGAGTTGTTGGGGGCGTAGAGATAAATATAGTTATTTCTGGGAAAGTGACTATATTTATGTTATCTCTTCAAAAGCGAATAGCTCATAGACCGTCTGAAAAGAAAGAGTTCTTTTCAAACGGTCTATGAGCTACTTTTCTTTTTCCTCGACAGCACAGATGCCAATGTAATTCCCGACAATCCACCGACTGTATCGAGAATAACATCCTCCATCAGCGGGCTTCTATCTTCAGTGAAATATTGATGTGTTTCATCTAGCATAGCGCATATTAATACAAATAAAAAAGAAATAAGTATCCGTTTATAGCTTACTCCTATTTTTCCTCGGATAGCAAAGTAAAAGAAGAATCCTAGTGTAAAGAATATACTAAAATGAGCACCTTTTCTCAGAAAGAATTCTATAAAACCTGGGGAGCCTAAAGCATAGACACTCACCTCAGATCCTGCATAAAAGAACTTGACGGAACCAAAATTTATACGTACCCATTCCGTATCAAAGTTCTCAGCCAAAAAAGGTTGTAAATCTTGTTCCATGTACGGTTGAGATGAAAAATAAGTAAGTAGAACGACTATCATGATGACTGATATCCATAATAATATTTTTCTCATTTTCTCCCCCCTGTTCCTAAATAAAAAAATAAGGATGGGTTCTACCATCCTTATTCCTCCACTATAACTGATTCTCTTATTTTTTACAAATTTTTTGATAAACGATCAATATTATCTAACATGATACCTGTTCCAACGGCAACACAGTGCATTGGATTTTCCGCTACCCATACTGGTACTTTCAGCTCCTCCGTTAGAAGTGTATCCATACCGTGTAGCAGTGCTCCTCCACCAGTTAAAATGACACCGCGGTCAATAATATCAGCAGATAATTCTGGCGGTGTACGTTCAAGCACACTTTTGGCAGCTTGTACAATTCCGTCGGCCAATTCTGCCAATGCTTTCTGTATTTCATCAGAGTATACCGTAATTGTACGCGGAAGTCCACTAATCATATCCCGCCCACGAATATCAAGGGACTCTGAGCGAGATCCTGGGAATACTGTTCCTACTCCCACTTTGATTTCTTCTGCTGTTCTTTCACCAATTAACAACTTATACTTACGCTTGATATAGCTCAATATTTCACTATCAAATGTATCTCCTGCTATTTTAATGGAAGAAGCTGTAACAATATGTCCCATTGATAAAACAGCGATATCTGTCGTTCCTCCACCAATGTCTACTACCATGTTACCACTTGGTTGGAATATTTCCATTCCTGCTCCAATCGCCGCAACCTTTGGCTCTTCTTCTAAATATACTGATTTTGCTCCACTTTTTTCAGCCGCTTCCCGAATTGCTTTTTGCTCTACTGACGTAATATTCGTTGGGCAACAAATTAAAATACGTGGTTTGGACAAGAAACTACCTACATCTAATTTATTTAAGAAATACTTTAACATTGCCTCTGTAATATCAAAATCAGCAATTACACCGTCTTTTAGCGGGCGAATTGCAACAATATTTCCCGGTGTACGCCCTACCATTCTCCTTGCATCTTCTCCAACTGCTAAAACTTTTCCGCTATGTCTATCAATGGCAACCACAGAGGGCTCGTCCAATACAATCCCCTTTCCTTTTACATGTATAATGACATTTGCAGTACCTAGGTCAATTCCAATATCTTTCGCAAACATGCTGTTCCTCCTTGCCAGTCCGAACTTTATATATTTATCTCTATTCAATATTTAATTTTAGCATAAATAAATTACTTTATGTTGAAAAATTTCTAATATTTTTAAGAAAGGGGAAATCCCCCTTTCTTAACAGCACTTCACAAGCTAAACGAACCGCTTCCGCTTTTTACGTCTAATCCAGCTCCAGCGGCTAGCTTGCTGTGGAAAAGATATTTTCCCAATAAGGCAAAAAGCGCCTTTTTGAGAAAATCCTATTTCCTTCACAAGCTAAACGAGCCGCTTCCGCTTTTTACGTCTTCTTTTTGGTATTTTTGTTTTGTTGCTTCTCCTCCGCGGAGGTGGCGGATTGATTTATGGTAATCTAAGATTTCTTTTACTTCCTGAGCCAATTCAGGATTTAATTCTGGTAATCTTTCCGTCAGATCTTTATGCACAGTACTTTTGGAAACGCCAAATTCTTTCGCAATCACACGAACAGTTTTCCTCGTCTCCACGATATATTTCCCAATCTTGATGGTTCTCTCTTTGATGTAATCGTGCACACCACTCGCCTCCCTAATCTGGATGTGAGAAGTGTGAAATGAGACTTCTCTCACCTCAATCACTCTCGTAGGTTTATAACAAATGTATGACTAGCGAGGCTTGTGTATGCCTATAAATGAAGAAAAGGTAGGAGCAAATTTCAATTGCTCCTACCTTTTCTTCATTTATCACATCTATCTTAGGTATAAAGACAAGAACAGACAATCTGGCTATATTCATCTTATCTCCATCACCATGATTATCTGTTCTTACAAGTTGTTAGAATTGGTCGGTTTTTGACCATTTCTAATAACTTGCGCTTCCGCTTTTCCTAGATCGCCTGTTGCTTTTCTTTGCTTAGTTCTAAAACTGTTTCGGCGATGTTTACTGCGTGGTCGCCGATTCTTTCTAGGTTGCTGACGATATCAGCATAGACGATGCTATTGATTGCTTTTGTTTTTCCTTCGTTTACTTGCTGAATACCTTGTTTACGCAATTTGCGCTCCATTTGGTCAAGGATGTTTTCTTGATTTAATACTTCTTCAGCTATCTGAATATCTCCTGTTTCCAAAGCTACCGTAGCGTTTTTGAATGTAGCCTCTGCTAGTTCAAACATTTCTGTTAGTCCAGTTGGTATCGGCTCTGATAATTCTCCCTTATGAGCAATCTGATATTGGACTTGCTCTACTGAATCACTTGGAGATAATGTAGCCGTAGCCACTTCCACAAGATACTCAGTAATATTTCTATCTAAATTATTAACTGCCTCTTCTGCTTGAAGGGCCGTTTCAGCGTGTTTCTCTTTCTTGGTATGCAAGTATTGCTTCGTTGCTTCCAATCCTCTCGTCGCATAATCTGCCATCCGCAACGCTTCTTCTTTTGCTTGCCCTAGAGCGATAGATGGCGACTGCTCAATGAAAATCGGATCCAATCGTCTTGTGATAAACACATATGCTTCGTCTTCTCCTGGAAATAGCTTGGTAACAAATTTTTCCAAAGCACCAATAAACCAAAACAGGATAAAAGTACTTGTAAAATTAAAGATAATATGTGCTACTGCAATGGTCATTTCCAGATTCAAATCCATTGATTGACGCAAATTGATAATCAAATTTGTATATGGTGTTAGCAAAATCAAGAATAGAATGCTTCCTAATAAATTAAAAAGCACATGTGTCGCTGCCGCACGGCGAGCAACAATCGTTGTACCGATAGACGCCAACACAATCGTAATCGTTGTTCCTATATTCGTACCGAACAGTACTGGTAATGCTGCGTAAATATCCATGCTTCCTTGTCCATATAATTCCTGCAGTATACCTACTGAAGCACTAGAACTCTGTAGCACAGCAGTTGCAAATGCTCCTACAACAACGCTTAATATTGGGTTGCCACTCATTGTTACAAATAATTCAGTAAACCAAGGCAATTGCACCAGCGGTCTCATTCCACCGCCCATGATGCTTAATCCAAAAAACAAACCACCAAAACCGAAAATGACTTGACCAAGATATTTCGCCTTCTGGTTTTTAGAGAAAAATATGAATGCTGCCCCTACTGCCATAATCGGCAACGCATAATCGGATAATCTAATCCCGATAATAAATGCAGTAACAGTTGTTCCAATATTCGCTCCCATGATAACCCCAATTGCTTGGCGTAAATTCATAAATCCGGCACTTACTAGACCTACTGTCAATACGGTTGTACCGGAGCTACTTTGAATCAATACTGTTACAAGCGCTCCAGCTAATATCCCCATGAGAGGATTGGTTGTAAATCTATCTAAAATGTCACGGAGTTTATCTCCGGCTGCTTTTTGTAATCCTTCTCCCATAAAATGAATACTGAATAGAAAAATTCCTAAACCACCTAATAATTCAAAAATCATTTGCTGATAATCCATTCGCTTTATCACCTTCCGCTTTTTATCGTATTACCACCTATTATCATAAATTTTTATTAAAAATATGTAAATACCCCCTCGCTTTTCTTTACAATTTCTTAACATTTCTCCTATTGACTTTAAAAATACATTTTAAATAGGAAGGAATTTTTCAAAAATGGTAGATAATTGCATAGTTTTTATGTAAACTAGATAATGAGGATGTTTTTTAGAAAGTGAGGTATGTAAATGAATCGAATCAAACAAACGTTTAAAGAAGTATTAACAGCAACAATTCCAATGATTGTGATAATCCTCATTCTCCATTTCACCGTAGCACGCTTTTCCACTGAAATGATGATAAGCTTCCTTGCCGGTTCAGTCATGATGATGATCGGTCTGGGGATGTTCTTAATAGGAGCAGATGTTTCTATGCTGCGCGTTGGTTCCCTTTGCGGTAATTTTCTTGTGAAGAAAGGAAAGCTAGCATACACAATCGCCTTTGGTTTCGTGATTGGTACCGTTATCACTGTTGCAGAACCTTCTGTTCAGGTTCTAGCTCAACAAGTATATACTGCATCTTCTGGGTTAACCAATAACCTTGTCTTAATCTTACTTGTTGGTATTGGTGTAGGAATTTTCTTGGTTGTAGCGTTACTAAGGATTATTTTCCAAGTACAGCTATACAAAATCCTGCTCGTTGGGTATGCCATCGTGTTCACTCTTGCCCTCTTTACATCAGATAGCTTCTTAGCAGTTTCTTTTGATGCAGGTGGAGTAACAACTGGCCCGATAACAGTACCCTTTATCTTGTCTCTAGGGGCTGGGATTACGTCATCTATTCGGACAAAGAGTGGCAGTGATGACAGCTTCGGTATGGTTGCACTGGCATCAATAGGGCCGATTATTGCTGTGTTATTATTGGGGGTGTTCTTTAGATGATCTATCAAATTTTTGACGGTTTTATGGATAGCGTAATCGAAGTGACAATGGCCATGCTTCCGATTATCATTCTGTTTCTTTTGTTGAATAGTTTTAGCTTCAAGTTACCAATACGAGATACCAAAAAGATTATCGTTGGATTTGCGATGACATTAGTCGGATTGATTCTCTTTATGCATGGAGTGAGTTTAGCATTTATTCCGATAGGAGATTTCCTAGGTCAGCAAATAGGAAGTCTTGATTACAGCTTTATCATTGTACCAATTGGGTTTATAATGGGATTTGT
>DAIDKD010000050.1 GCA_027451065.1 Bacillaceae bacterium
TACCTTTAAGTGTGATTGTGTTAGGGATGAGTGTCCTCATTGGATCTGCAATTGGCTTTTCAATTGATGTTTACGTGAACCGTTCCCTTCATGATTTGTCAAGAGGGTTATTAGAATTAGATCGAGGAAATTTTTCCTATAAGTTGTCAAATTCTACTTTTAAGGAATTTGAAGAAATAGAAGCCCAAATTCATAAACTTTCAAGAAAAATGGAAGAACAAGCTTTCATTACACAGCAGAAAACAAATGAGCGCGTGAATAAGGAGCAAGAAATATTAGAACAAGCAATTTCTCAAGAAAGAAATCGACTAGCCAGGGAGTTACATGATTCTGTCAGCCAACAGTTATTTGCTATTTCCATGATGAGTTCTGCGATGAATGAAGCAGCAGAAGAAGATGCACCGTTAAAAAAACAATTGCAAATAGTAGAAGAAATGTCTGTGCAAGCCCAGGGAGAAATGCGGGCATTGCTTTTACACCTGCGTCCAATCCAGCTAGAAGGTAAGAAATTGACAGATGGGATTACGGAGTTGTTAACGGAGCTTTCCGCAAAGCAACATATGGAAATTGCATGGCATATGGATACAATTGAACTATCCAAAGGAGTAGAGGACCATTTATTTCGAATTTTGCAAGAAGCAATCTCTAATACTTTACGTCATGCAAAAGCAAAGCATTTGGAAGTTCGCTTGCGGAAAATAGATTCATTCGCTATTCTAAAAGTGATTGATGACGGAATTGGTTTTGATACAAAAATTAGGAAAGCTGGTTCCTACGGATTAGATTCAATGCAGGAGAGGGTCAGTGAAATTGGTGGGACATTAAAGATTATCAGTATTCCTAATAAAGGAACACAAATTGAAATAAAAGTGCCTTTGCAAAAAACAGAAGAAAATTGAGGTGTTACAAATGATAAGAGTACTGCTAGTAGATGATCATGAAATGGTACGGATGGGTGTCAGTACGTATTTGTCTACACAATCGGATATGGAAGTGGTAGGAGAAGCGGAAAATGGCAAAAAAGGTGTAGAACTTGCATTGGAACTGAGGCCAGATATTATCCTCATGGATTTGGTGATGGATGTGATGGACGGGGTGGAGGCAACAAAGCAAATCATTGAGCAATGGCCAGAAGCAAAAATTATTGTTGTAACCAGCTTTCTTGATGATGAAAAACTATACCCAGTGATTGAAGCAGGAGCGACTAGCTACCTATTAAAAACATCACGAGCAAGTAACATCGCCGATGCGATTCGGGCAACATATGGTGGGGAATCTGTTTTAGAGCCAAAGGTGACTGGAAAAATGATGACCAAAATGAGAGCAAAGGAAGATGTACTTCCTCATGATGAATTAACAGAACGCGAACATGAAATTTTGCTCTTGATTGCAGAAGGAAAATCGAACCAAGAAATTGCAGATGATCTTTTTATTGCCCTCAAAACAGTAAAAACCCATGTAAGCAATATTTTAAGTAAGTTAGAAGTTTCTGACCGTACCCAAGCAGCTATCTATGCATTTCGTCATGAGCTAATAAAATAAGATGAGGGAGAGGCGATGCCTCACCCTCATCTTATTTTATTTCAAATTCTCTGGATTTAATTGCTCTAATTCTGAGATAACAAATCTGCCATCTTTACGGATTAATACATCGTCAAAGTAAATTTCTCCGCCACCGTATTCAGGGCGTTGAATACATACTAAATCCCAGTGAACATCAGAGTTGTTTTTATTATCTGTTGCTTCATATGCTTGTCCTGGTGTAAAGTGGAAGCTACCGTCTATTTTTTCATCAAACAGTATGTCGCCCATTGGATGTAAAATATACGGATTTACTCCGATTGCAAATTCTCCAATATAGCGAGCACCTTCATCTGTATCAAGGATTTTATTTATTCTCTCTGTATCATTAGCTGTTGCTTTGATAATTTTTCCATTTTCGAACGTTAATTTTACATTTTCAAAAGTAAAGCCACTGTAAGGAGAAGGTGTGTTGTAAGCAATAGTTCCATTTACAGAGTCACGAACAGGGGCAGTGTAAACTTCACCATCAGGGATGTTACGGCTCCCGGCACATTTCACAGAAGGAATGTCCTTAATAGAGAATGTTAAATCAGTGCCTGGTCCAGTAATGCGTACTTTGTCTGTTCTATCCATTAAATCTTGTAACGCATCCATTGCTTTATTCATCTTGCTGTAATCTAAGTTACATACGTTAAAATAGAAATCTTCGAAAGCTTCGTTGCTCATTTTTGCAAGTTGTGCCATTGAAGCTGTTGGGTAGCGAAGTACAACCCATTTTGTTTTTGGAACACGAATGTCAAGGTGAACTTTTTTCATAATATTTCTGCTTTGAATTTGCATATTTTCACTAGGGACATCTGAGAATTCTGTAACATTATCACCCGCACGAATCCCAATATAAGCGTCCATGTCTTTCATCACATTTGCTTCATATTCAGCGATTTTATCGAAGTGCTCATCGCTTGCGCCCATTAAAAGTGAACGATCCACTGTATAATCTTTCAATAAAACATGGGGTTGTCCGCCAGCCTCATAAGCTTCCTTTACAAGGGCTGTTACAAGTTCCTTTTGAAGGCCGAAGTTTTCAATAAGAACCTTTTCACCCTTTTGTAAATTTATAGAATATGTTATTAAATTCTTTGCTAGTTGTGCAATACGTGGGTCTTTCATAAAACGATTCCTCCTAAATAATAACGTTTTCTTTATTATTACAATTATTATTATACCTTATTTTTCCAAAAGGTGCAGAAAAAATTTTATATTTGTGAAAAATATAAGGGAATATGTAGAGAAAGAAGAAATTTTTCTCAAAATATAGTATAGTAAAAAGAAAGAAAATGAAGAGGAGTGGTACATGTGAATTTGTTACATATCAGTATTTTAATCATCGCGGTAGCTTTTGCTGTATTGGTTTACTTTCTTGCTAAAACATTAACCTCCATGTCAAAAACATTGACTTCAGTGACCAAAACATTAAATGAAGTAACTGAAACGACAAGTAGCCTAGAAAAACAATTGCAAGGAATTACGAGAGAAACAGAGGAACTATTACATCGCACTAATGAACTAGCAGAGGATATCCAGAAAAAATCAGAAGAGTTAAATAAGGTGGTTCACGCAGTAGGTGAAGTGGGAGATACTGTTGCTACGTTTAATGGAAAAGTGAAGAATGTCTCCAATACGGTTTCTAGTCAGCTGGAAGTAAGTGCAGCAAAAGTTGTTCAAGTTACAGAAGTGGTAAATATGGTTCTTGATAAAGTTGCTGAAATGCGCAATAATCGTGCTTTCAAGAAAGCTGTGAGGGAAGAAGGTTAAGAATAATGACATATGAAAAAATAGTAACGGTAGAGGAATTTGAAAAGATAGCTGCTAAAAATTCTTTTGTTATTTTTAAAGCTAGCATGACTTGTAATGTTAGCCAGGATGCTTTTAAAGAATATGAAACGTTTATGGAAAAAAATCCTAACATAAATAGTTGTTATTTGTATGTTCAAGAAGCCAGACCTCTATCAAATGATATTGCTCAAAGGTATGGAATCAAACATGAATCACCTCAAGTGCTATACATAAAAGATGGAAAAGTAATTTGGAACGAATCTCATTGGAGAATTACAGAAGAGACACTACAAGAGCATATTATTGATTAAAAAAGCAGCAACAGGGGCTGTCTGGAAAAGAGTACTTTTTTCGGGCAGCCTGTTTATTGTTGTTTTTCCTTTGACACAATGATTGCCAATCCATATAATGATGAAACAAGGTTTCGTTGAAGCTAGATATTAGGAGTGATAGTGTGATGCAAAAAAATCTTGAAGAATTACGTTTAGAAATTGATGATATTAATACGAAGATTTTTGACCTGTTAAATGAACGAGGGAGAATTGCAATAGAAATTGGAAAAGCGAAAGAATTGCAGGGGATTGTA
This sequence comes from Bacillaceae bacterium, assembly GCA_027451065.1. Taxonomy (GTDB): domain Bacteria; phylum Bacillota; class Bacilli; order Bacillales; family Bacillaceae_G; genus DAIDKD01. The sequence continues at coordinate 3,947 of DAIDKD010000050.1, forward strand.
AAATATGATCCTGTTCGCGAACGGAAAATGTTGGATTATATTGCAGAAAAAAATGAAGGGCCATTCCAAACGACAACATTACAGCATTTATTTAAAGAAATATTCAAATCATCCTTAGAGCTACAAGAAGTTGATAATAAAAAAGAGCTACTAGTTTCTCGAAAAAAGAAACCGTCAAACACGATTATTACGATGAATGGAGTCAACGTGGGGGAAGGGAATCCGACGTTTATTATGGGACCTTGTGCAGTGGAAAGCTACGAGCAAACGGCACAAGTTGCAGAGGCTATTAAAAACCAGGGATTAAAATTCATTCGTGGCGGTGCTTTCAAACCTCGCACTTCTCCTTATGATTTCCAAGGACTAGGTATTGAAGGATTAAAGATTTTAAAACGAGTTGGCGAAGAATATGGACTGGCGGTTGTAAGTGAAATTGTGAATCCGGCAGATATTGAAATGGCGCTTGATTATGTGGATGTTATTCAAATCGGTGCAAGAAATATGCAGAACTTTGAACTGTTAAAAGCTGCAGGTTCTGTGAAGAAGCCGATTTTATTAAAGAGAGGGATAGCTGCTACGGTTGAAGAGTTCATTTACGCGGCAGAATATATTCTATCCCGCGGAAATAATCAAGTAATGTTGTGTGAGCGTGGGATTCGCACATATGAGAAAGCAACTAGAAATACTTTGGATATTTCAGCAGTACCAATCTTAAAGCAGGAGACTCACTTACCTGTATTTGTTGATGTTACTCATTCAACTGGAAGAAGGGATTTATTATTACCAGCAGCTAAGGCGGCTTTAGCGATTGGAGCGGACGGAGTAATGGCGGAAGTGCACCCTGATCCATCTGTGGCTCTTTCCGACTCGGCGCAACAAATGGATATCCCGCAATTTAATGAATTTATAGAGGCTTTGAGAAAAAGGTAAAATACAATTTAGTGAAATGTCAACTGTAATCTGGGCTTCGGAATGATGAAATTGAAGTATAAAGCACGTTCGTTGAATTTGGAGAGAAAGAGGATTTCTCAAAAAGGCAGTGTTTGCCTTATTGAGAAATCCTTTTTTTTTACAAATTTTTTTATTCACAATGTTATTATCATATAAAAATTTGTGGTATAATAACTCTTACGATTAGTAAAAATTTGTGATTTTTTACTTTATATTGAAAAATAACAAGTAATGGTTAAATAAAGGAGTGTAGTGAATGAGTAACATCACAATTTATGACGTTGCTAGAGAAGCAGGTGTATCAATGGCTACTGTTTCACGAGTAGTCAATGGAAACCCAAATGTAAAGCCTGTTACAAGGAAAAAGGTTTTAGATGTAATTGAGAGACTTGGATATCGTCCAAATGCAGTAGCACGTGGATTGGCAAGTAAAAAAACAACAACAGTAGGGGTTATTATCCCAGATATTTCTCACGTTTTTTATGCAGAGTTAGCAAGGGGAATTGAAGATATTGCTACAATGTATAAATATAACATTATTCTAAGTAACTCTGATCAAACGAGAGAACGTGAATTTCACCTCATTAACACAATGCTTGGCAAGCAAGTGGATGGGTTAATTTTTATCTCTGAAAATGTAACCGATACACACGTAGATGAGTTTAAGCGTGCAAGAATTCCGGTTGTATTAGCATCTTCAATTGACAAGAAACACGAGATTCCTTCTGTAACAATTGATTATCGTCAAGCAACATTTGATGCAATCACCAATTTTATTGGAAAAGGACACAAGAGAATCGCGATGTTGAAAGGACCTGATACGACAGCTGGAATTTCTGAGAGAAAAATGGAAGGGTACCAGGATGCCCTAAAGGCTGCCAATATTCCTTTTGATGAAAATTTAGTCATCTCAAGTGAATATGCACATGAGGATGGTCTTGAGGCGTTTGAAGAACTTTGGAAATTAGATGAAAGACCAACTGCTATTTTCTGTGCATCAGATGAATTAGCGTTAGCTTGTATCAACGCTGCATATGATCATGGTGTCGATGTCCCAAATGACATTGAAGTTATTGGATTTAATGATACAAAATTAGCAAAAATGATTCGTCCAACATTAACAACAGTTGTACAGCCTACTTATGATATTGGTGCAGTAGCAATGCGTTTGTTGACGAAATATATGAACAATGAAGAAGTAGAAGATGATACGATTGTACTACCTCATCACATTATCTTCAGAGGTTCAACAAGAGATGAAAAGTAAATGACGGGTTGTGGGAAATGGTTGCTAGTTGGCCATTTCTCATATCTCGTTATTTTTTGTCGATTAAAACTGAACTTGTGGATTTGACATTTATGGAAAAAAATGATAAAAATAACTGTAATGAAAATATATAGTGAAAAGTGATGAAAGACCGAAGTAGTCATTTGCTTCCCTGTTTCAGAGAGCTAGTGGTTGGTGTGAACTAGTGCATATGCAAATACGAATTACAGTCTGGAGCATTCTTTGTCAATCTATGGCAAAGAACGGTGTGAGCCGTTATGAAAAGAAGTGGTAATCTTGATGATTACAACTAGGGTGGTACCGCGATTATTCGTCCCTACTGAACATTGTTTCAGTAGGGATTTTTTGTTGGCTGAGGAGGTGATTGGTTGGAAAGCGACCAATCACCTCCTCAGCCAACAAAAAACCGAAAAATAAGGAGGAAACAGGAATGGAAATTTTACAAGATTTAGCTTGGCGTGGTCTGGTTTATCAGCAAACAGATGAAGAGGGATTGCAGGAGCTTTTAAATAGAGAGGAAGTAAGTTTATATTGTGGAGTGGATCCGACTGGAGACAGTATGCATATTGGACATTTGCTACCGTTTTTGGTACTGCGTCGTTTTCAGCAGGCAGGACATAAGCCAATTATTCTTGTAGGCGGGGCCACTGGTACAATTGGGGACCCAAGCGGAAAGAGCCAGGAGCGTCAGTTGCAAAGCTTAGAGACTGTTCAGCATAATGTGGCATGCTTAAAAGCACAATTGGAGCATATTTTTGACTTTAAAGGTAAAAACGGTGCAGTAATGGTGAATAACTACGACTGGACATCTAACTTAAGTATTTTGGACTTTTTACGTGATTTTGGTAAGAACTTTAATGTAAATCAAATGTTAGCAAAGGACATCGTTGCTTCGCGATTAGAGACAGGAATTTCCTTTACAGAATTTTCGTATCAAATTTTACAAGCGATGGACTTTAACCATTTATATGAAAACAACAACTGTAAACTACAGATTGGCGGCAGTGACCAATGGGGAAATATCGTAGCTGGCCTTGAGTTAATCCGTAAAAAGCAGGCAGAAGGTGCAAAAGCTTTTGGTTTGACGTTGCCACTTGTAACGAAAGCTGATGGAACGAAATTTGGGAAAACAGAAGGTGGAGCAATTTGGCTAGATGCTGAAAAAACGACACCGTATGAATTCTACCAATTCTGGATTAATGTAGATGATAGAGATGTAATTAATTACTTGAAATACTTTACATTCTTATCTCATGGAGAAATCAATGAATTGGAGAAGCAAATGCAAGAAGCGCCAGAACAACGTGCGGCACAAAAAGCACTTGCAGCGGACATTACTAAGTTGATTCATGGAGAAGGAGCGTTAAATCAAGCAATCAATATTTCAGCGGCATTATTTAAAGGTGAAGTATCGAAATTAACTGCAGCAGAAATTGAGCAGGGCTTCAAGGATGTTCCTTCTTTTGAGGTGACAGAAGAAGAAATCAGCTTAGTTGACTTGTTAGTTAATGCTAAAATTTCTCCGTCAAAACGTCAGGCTCGTGAGGATATTACAAACGGAGCAATTTACGTGAACGGGGAAAGAAAGCAGGAGCTGGATAAAGTATTAACAAAGGAAGATCGTATTGAAGGAAAATATACAATCATTCGCAGAGGGAAGAAAAAGTATTTCCTAATTAAATACGGAATATAATATAGTGATAAGTTATTTATTGATTGATAAAATTGTGTAAAAATTTGCCTTCTTTTTCATAAAAATGATATAATCCTTTTGTAAAATACTTTCTCGGGAGGAATGTTCATGACAAAAGTAATGACAGATACACCAAGTGTTGTAGCAGTATTAAATAAGCAGGTGGCAGATTGGAATGTGTTATTTGTAAAAATCCACAATTTCCATTGGTATGTAAAGGGGCCAACTTTCTTTACACTGCATGAAAAATTTGAGGAACTGTATAACGAAGCAGCCGTTCATATTGATGAAATTGCAGAGCGTATTTTGGCATTAAAAGGGGAACCAGTTGCGACAATGAAAGATTACTTAGAAGTTTCTACAGTGAAAGAAGCAACTGGTAAAGAAGATGCACTAGGCATGGTGCGATCACTTGTTGAGGATTTTTCAGCAATGATTAAAGAATTACAGGCAGGTATGGAAATTGCACAAGAAGCAGGAGACGAGCCGACTTCCGATATGCTTTTAGCTATCCATACGGAATTACAAAAGCACGTATGGATGTTATCTGCATTCCTTGGCTAATCTCGATGAAGAATAACGAATGCTGAGACTAGGTTGTCTGAAAGAGGTACTCTCTCTTTCCGGACAACCTACCGAAAGAGTCAACTAAGGTAAAGGTTGGGAGATCAAGCTTTTCTAAGTTGGCTCTTTTTGTTCATCAAAGATGAATAAACCCCTAGTCTTAGCTAATTTCTTAGACAAGGTGGAGAGGACATATGGAATTTTTAAATGACTTATTACAAAATCAAGCGTTAATGAGCATTTTAAAAGTAGTAGCTAGAATTATTATTATCATTGTGCTGGCGAGGGTTATTACAAAGGTTGGAAATAAGGTCATTGAGCGCTTTTTTGCACGTGGAAAGGATTCATCCCAAGCTGCTGACAAAGGACGTGTGAAAACATTAACAAATTTATCGCAAAATGTTCTACATTACATTATAAACTTTATTGCCGCGATTACTATTTTAGATATGTTTATTTCTATTATGCCTTTACTTACTGGGGCAGGAGTGTTAGGTCTTGCTATCGGGTTTGGTGCACAAGCATTTGTGAAGGATGTTGTAACAGGATTCTTTATATTATTCGAAGAACAGTATGACGTGGGAGATAAGGTTCAGATTAATGGAGTGGATGGAGTAGTAGAAGAGTTAGGGATTCGTACGACGATATTAAAAGGCGAGAGTGGCGAAAAATACTATCTATCCAATGGATCAATTACACAAGTAGCTAATTTCTCAGCAGAAGGGCAAAAAAAGTCTGAAGCGTAAATAGTCTTAAGGTTCAAGTTGTACAGGCTGTCTGATACCTGCATGGCGCATCAACCATGCAGGTATCAGACAGCCTGACGAAAGGGTCAACTGCGACGAAGAGTGATGAAATCAATCTTTTCTAAGTTGACTCTTTCTTTATTTTTTTACTATCCATCTTTTTAGGGGTTGTTTCCGGAAGTATCTCCTTTACTATAAAGGTGTCTATTTTTTGTTTATCGTCGTCTGTAAGATAATAGTGTTCATAGTATACGTTCTCTTCTTTTAAAATTTTTTTCAAGTTAAGATAGGGAAAGTGTTCTTTCGTTTGCTCACCCAGTTTTATCAGTGACTCGCCCATTTTTTCTATTGTCTTCATTGTTTCTTTTATATCTTCCATTTCGCTATCTTCATCATTTATCAAATAGCTTGTAGCTATATTGAACGTATGTGCAATTTTTTCTAAGTATTTCATCCTAGGGAACTTAACCCCGTTTTCCCAGTTCGAAACAGTTTGTTTGCTAACTCCTAATTTATCTGCAAATTGTTGTTGTGTTAAAGAATTAGTTTTTCTTAATTTTACTATTTGCATAGGTATGATTTCTCTATAGGTCCCGTTTGCCATTGTATCACCTCATGTAAGTAAGTATAGCCCAAAAGAATACTATATACAATTTCACAAAAGTATGTATAACTTTAAGTTTACAGGCAACTTTAAGTTATATATAATGGTGAACAAGGAGATATCCTTATGTGTTGAGAGTTACTTTAAAGGTAACAGGATTAATTAGATATTATCCAGAAAGGAGTGATTGGTTAGCTGTATAACAGATATCAAATAATCTCTTGAGAAAAAATTTCGTTAAAGTTCTTTTGAAAATATGGAAGAAAAAATATTTTTTTATGCATTTGTCAACTTTAAGTTTTATAAAGGAGTGGGTAAGCTATTTATATTCTATATTGAATACAATCATGAAAGGAGTATGCAAAAAGTGAATAAAAAAGCGGACAATTTTTTAGAAATAGAAAGGGATGTAATGTGGGAAGCTGGGGAACAGTATGAGGTTGATTTTAACCTTATTAGAGTGATATTAAGAGGTGGTTATACCGTTGGAATGGATGAAATATTAAGAGGAGTAGCTAAAGCAAAAGAAAGTGAACTATCTAAGTATGAACATTCATTAGAAGCTAGAAAAGCCTATGACAATATTTATCACAAATTGCGTGAAGAAATGGAAATAATAAGAATTTAAAAAGTATGTTATATGACTTGGATTCGGAAAGTTATTCATGTAGTTGTGATGTAGAGCTTGAACATTTTATACAAGGATTTATTTCGGGATATAAAGTGGTGAAAGATGCGAATTTTAATACGGATATATGAATATGTTTGTTATATAAGGGTAGTTAGATTCTGCTTATATGGCTATGTATACTAGATATGTTTTACTCACTTTATTAAATAGTTTTCCATATTTTGCATATATTATAAAAAAGAAAAAGCCTTAAAAAGTTGATATAACAACATTTCTAAGGCTTTTTATGCTTCAATCTGCAATCAAATTCTATTAACGAGAGTAGAACTCAACGATTAACGCTTCATCGATTTCAGCATGTAACTCAGAACGCTCTGGTAAACGAGTGAAAGTTCCTGTTAAGCTGTCAGCATCAAATGAAACGAATTCTGGTACAAAGTTGCTTACTTCAACTGCTTCTTTTACAACAGTTAAGTTTTGTGATTTCTCACGAAGGCTGATAGTTTGTCCAGGTGCTACACGATAAGATGGAATGTCAACGCGCTTTCCATCAACTAGAATGTGACCGTGGTTTACTAATTGGCGAGCAGCACGACGAGTGCGAGCTAATCCCATACGGTAAACTAGGTTGTCTAAACGACATTCTAAAAGAATCATGAAGTTTTCACCGTGGATACCAGGCATTTTGCCAGCAGCATCGAATAAGTTACGGAATTGACGTTCGTTCATACCGTAAGTGTGACGAAGTTTTTGTTTCTCTTGTAATTGTAATCCATATTCTGATAATTTTTTACGTTGGTTTGGTCCATGTTGTCCTGGAGCATAAGGGCGTTTTTCTAATTCTTTTCCTGTTCCGCTTAATGAAACTCCTAGACGACGAGATAATTTCCAAGCTGGTCCTGTATAACGAGCCATAATTTGACTCCTCCTTCAGTGTTTTTATTTTTGGTAAAATAAAAACAGACACGAAGCACATAATTTATACGTATTTTATTTTCATGTATCCTCGCCCTAGCAGCCTAAGAGTTACTCGATACACCTCAATAGAGGAATAAAATACAATTACAAATCTGTTGCCTTCAACTGCGCTATTTTACACAAAGAATATTGTAAAACAAAAGAACTATATTAGTCAAGAAAAAAATAGAAATAGTTACGCTAGAAGCTGATTTATTTTTTTAGTAAAATAAAAAAAAATCAACGAAACTAGAAGAATTTGTGGTATGATAGATATCATGAACTACATATATAATTACCATGAAATGAAGTGGAGAATTGACATAGATTGATTTTAAGGTGAAGGGTGGACAAGTTAGCGTTATGAGTACTGCATCTATCGTGATGATTATCATATTTTTATTAGCAATAGGGGCGATAATTTTCCTGTTTCTATCACGAAACAAATCGTTAGAAGAACTCAAAGTTCTGGAAGCGAGAAAGAAGGAAACAGAAGCAAGGAATATTAGCGAACACTTAAAAAAGGTAAAAGAATTAAATTTGACAGGTGAAGCGGAAAAGCTATTTGAAAAGTGGAGAAAAGATTGGGATGAGATTGTTGAAACGAGTCTTCCTGGTATAGAAGAAGCGATTACATTAGTTGAACAATACATAAATAAGTATAATTTTTCAAAAGTGAAACTTCAGATTCACCTAATAGACAATATGATTGTGACAACAAATGAGAGCATAGACTCTATTCTAAGCGAGGTAGATGAACTAGTATCTAATAATAAAGAAAGCATGGAAGCTATGGAGACAGTGAATTCCCAGTACCGAAATATGAAGAAGAATTTATTAGCTCACCGTCATTCGTATGCTCTTTGTGAAGAAAAACTTGAAGAGCAACTGGATTCAGTGAAAGAGCAAATTACATCTTTTGAAGAAGCAACGGAACAAGGGAATTATCTATTAGCAAAAGGTATTTGCGGGAAAGTAAAGGGAGCGACGGAAGAATTACAGCAGATAATGGGAGAGATTCCGACTCTTCAGATGGAATGTCAGACGCATATTCCGACGCAAATAAGAAGTATTCAAGATGGATATAGACATATGGAAAGAGATGGATATGTGCTTCAGCATCTACAACTGGAAGAAGAACTGACGCATATGTTTGGTAGACTTGAGAGAAGTATTAAACAATTAAGAGCATTGAACATTGAAGAGACGAAAATAGAAGTTGCTTTTATTCAAAATCGACTTGACGAATTATGTGATCAATTGGAAGAGGAAGTAAGAGCGAAACAACTATTTGAAAAAGAACTGTTGCTAATTCGTGATGATATTCATCACTTTGAGACAGAAGTGGTTGCCACAAAAGAGGAAACAAGGTTGGCAAAGCAAAGCTATGAATTGCGTGACAAAGATATAGAGGTACAAAAAAATATTGAAACACAGTTACTGTTGCTACGGAAAAAATTTGAAACAATTCAGTTGCAGATTGCTGAGCAAGATATTGCTTTCTCAGTGATGCGAGAGGATTTGCAGGGGATTCGCCGACAATTAGAAGAAATGGATGGCATGTATAGTGAGTATGTAGAGAAGATTCATGCTCTTCGTAAAGATGAGGTAGCAGCATATGAAAAGTTGCAGCAAATGAAACAGAAGTTGTTAGATGTGAAGAGACAATTGAAAAATTCTAATATTCCAGGGGTACCAAGTGATTACTATGAGTTATTTGAACATTCCACAACTTCTATGCATATGACCTATAAAGAGTTGGAAAAGAAACCATTGGACATGATGATTGTTGATAAGCTTTTGCAGCAAACAGTTGATGTAGTAGAAACGGCATACAATGAAGTACACGCACTTATTGAAGAAGCATACGTAGCAGAAAGAATCATTCAATACGGTAATCGTTATAGAAATCGCAGTAATAGAAATGTACAAATTTTACTAAAGGCAGAAAAGTACTTCAGAGATTTTAAATACGATAAAGCAATTGAAGAAGCATCTGCTCTCATTGAGGAAAATGAACCTGGGGCAGTAGAGAAATTGAAAGAATTGATTGGATAAAGAGAAGAAACAATTAACCGTACGGGTTGTGTGAATTAGGTGCAATTTAACCAATTCACACAACCCGTTCACTTATTATTGTAAATATGTTATTATTGTTCAATGAATGTTTAAGAAATGGAGGTTAAGTCGTGATTTATTTTGATAATAGTGCAACGACAAAACCAAATAAAGATGTAATGGATGCATATGTAACAGCATCGATGAATTACTTTGGGAATCCTTCTTCTATTCATGGATTAGGAGGACAAGCGGAAAGACTACTAACTCAATCAAGAGCCGCTGCTGGAAAATTATTAGGTGTAAGGGCTAATGAAATTATCTTTACATCAGGCGGAACGGAAGGTAATAATATAGCAATCAAGGGCACAGCCTTGCAACATTGTTCAAGAGGAAAACATATTATTACTTCCAGCATCGAGCATTCCTCTGTGTTGGCATCATGCAAGCAATTAGAAGAGCATGGCTTTGAAGTAACCTACTTACCTGTTGATCAAAATGGTGTTGTTTCAATAGCTGATTTAGAAAGTGCTCTTCGTCCCGATACAATTTTAGTTTCCCTTATTCATGTGAATAATGAGGTTGGGTCGATTCAGCCTGTGGAAGAAGTAGGAAAACTATTGAAAAGATATCCGAAAGTACAATTTCACGTTGATCATGTACAAGGTGTTGGGAAAGCCCCTTTATCATTTGAGTATATTGATTTATGTACGATATCTGGACACAAATTTCATAGCGTAAAAGGAACTGGATTATTGTATGTAAGAGAGGGTATTTCGATTGCTCCGATTTTAACAGGTGGGCAACAAGAAAGATACCTTCGCTCAGGAACGGAGAATCTACCTGGGATTGTTGCCATGGTAAAAGCATTAAGAATGACTTTGGAAAATAGTTATGAAAAGCAAGAAAGATTAGTATCTCTACAAAAAAGTTTGCGGGATTTTTTTATAGGGATGCCACGAGTTCATATAAATTCTCCAGAAAATGGAGCGCCTCATATTTTAAATGTATCTTGCATTGGCTTGAAACCAGAAGTGGTTGTTCATGCTTTTGCAGAAAAAGAAATCTATGTTTCCACTAAATCAGCTTGTTCCTCTAAGCAAAAAGAGGTAAGCTATGTACTGGAAGAGATGGGATTTTCAAAAGAAATTGCTGAAAGTGCCATTCGGATTAGCTTATCAGAGCATAGTACAGAGGAAGAAGTAGAGGCATTTAAAATTGCAGTGCAAGAAATACTGACCAACTTATATGAGGTAGTAAGGTAAAAAAACGTAGATGGAGGAAAAGATGAAATACGATCACATATTAATTCGTTACGGCGAAATGACGACAAAAGGAAAAAATCGCAATCGTTTTATTCGTGTGCTGAAGGAAAACATTGCGCAAAG